>JBKCVJ010000102.1:0-5761 GCA_046317915.1 Sphingobacteriales bacterium | reverse complement strand
ACCGAAACCATCCATGCGGATCATCACGGATATTTTTGAATGGTGCAGCAAGGAGGTTCCGAAGTGGAACACGATTTCAATATCCGGTTATCATATTCGTGAAGCAGGCAGTACCGCCGCACAAGAAGTGGCCTTCACTTTAGCTAACGGTAAAGCCTATGTGAAAGCCGCACAGGAAAAGGGGCTCGATATCAATGTATTTGGAAAACGATTATCGTTCTTCTTCAATGCACACAATAACCTGTTTGAAGAAGCGGCAAAATTCAGGGCGGCGAGGAGAATGTGGGCCCGCATCATGAAAGAGCTTGGCGCAACGGATCCTAAGGCGATGATGCTGCGGTTTCACACACAAACCGGTGGAAGCACACTCACTGCGCAGCAACCGATGAACAACATATCCAGGGTTACCCTACAAACAGTTGCCGCGGTTTTGGGAGGCACACAAAGCCTGCACACCAATGGATACGATGAGGCCCTGAGCCTTCCTACCGAAGATGCTGCAAGAACCGCGTTACGTACCCAACAGATCGTTGCATTTGAAAGTGGTATTGCCGATACAGTGGATCCCCTTGCAGGATCATATTTTGTGGAACAGCTCACCGATGAGATGGAGCAAAAAGCTTCAGAGATCATGGCAGTAATAGAAGGAATGGGTGGAAGTGTTGAAGCCATTGAAAGCGGTTACATGCAGGAACAAATCGCCCGAAGCGCGTATGCGTATCAGAGAGCCATCGAAAACGGCGAGAAAATTATTGTTGGCGTCAATAAGTTCCAGTCTGATCAAACAGATCACATTCCTCTGCTGAAGATAGACAACAGCATCCAGGTTAAACAGGCTGAGAAATTAAAACAGTTCCGTGCACAGAGGGACGCAAAGATTGTAGAACAGTGCCTTGCCAATATCAGCAAAGCCGCAACAGAGGGCATCAACCTTATGCCTGTAGTAGTAGATGCAGTAGAAAAGCGCTGTACACTTGGAGAGATCTCTGATGTACTGAGAAGCATTTTTGGAGAATACAAGTGATCAGGAATACATCTCTTCCCGCATGAATTTCACCCGCTCATCCTCCAGGTATTCATCAAAACTCAGGAGCTTATCGATGATTCCTTTAGGCGTCAGCTCGATGATCCGGTTGGCCGTGGTGTGCATAAAAGTGTGGTCATGTGAAGTCAGTAAAACCACGCCTTTATAATCAATACACTGTTCGTTGAAGCTCTGGATCGACTCCAGATCGAGGTGGTTGGTGGGCTGATCCAACACAATGCAGTTTGGATTCTGCATCATCATCCGGCTAATCATACAACGCACTTTTTCACCTCCGCTGAGGACATTGGTTTTCTTCATGATGTCGTCACCACTGAACAGCATTTTTCCGAGGAACCCGCGTAAAAATGGTTCATCGGCATCGGTAACATGTGCTGGAACATACTGCCGAAGCCAATCCAAAAGGCTCAGGCCTTCTGTAAAAAATTGGTTGTGTTCAATCGGCAGATAAGCTTTGGAAATGGTGGTACCCCATTCAAATTTTCCGCCATCTGCTTGTGCTTCACCATTGATGATGTCAAAAAATTGGGTCACCGCCAAGGGGTCCCTGCTCACAAATGCAATCTTATCTCCTTTGTTCACGCTGAAACCAACCTTGTCAAACAGTTTACGACCATCCACTGATTTGGAAAGATTCTCGACTGACAAAATCTGGTTTCCCACTTCGCGAAGGGGCTGAAAGATGATACCCGGATACTTACGGTTGGATGGCTGGATCTCTTCGATGGTCAGCTTCTCCAGGGCTTTTTTACGAGCCGTTGCCTGACGGGATTTAGAGGCATTGGCACTGAATCGGGCAATGAAGTCAATCAATGCCTGGCGCTTGTCTTCCGTTTTCTTGTTCTTGTCACTCATCTGGCGGGCCATCAATTGTGAAGACTCATACCAGAAGCTATAGTTACCGGTGAAGACCTTGATCTTGGCGCGATCAACGTCTGCCACATGGGTACATACGGAGTCCAGAAAGTGACGGTCGTGGCTCACGACCAACACAATGTTTTCATAGTCGGCAAGAAAGTTCTCCAACCAGGAAATGGTTTCGATATCCAAACCGTTGGTAGGCTCGTCTAACAACAGGATGTCTGGGTTGCCAAACAGTGCGTTGGCAAGTAAAACCCGCACCTTAAGGTTTGACGGAATGTCTTTCATCAGGGACTGGTGGTAATTCTCAGTTACGCCAAGGTCACCCAATAAAGATCCGGCATCACTTTCAGCCGTATATCCGCCCATTTCTCCAAATTCGTGCTCCAGTTCTCCTGCACGGATGCCATCTTCTTCGGAAAAATCTGCCAGGGAATAGATCCGTTCCCGCTCCTGCATCACTTTCCACATTTTCTCGTGACCCATGAGAACGGTATTCAGGACAGTCACCTCGTCAAATTGGAACTGGTTCTGTTTCAGCACAGCCATCCGCTCTCCGCTGGAAATCTCAATGTTTCCTTTATTGGGTTCAATTTCCCCACTGAGGATCTTCAGGAAAGTAGATTTTCCGGCACCGTTGGCACCGATCACACCGTAACAGTTTCCTTTGATGAAATTGATGTTAACGTCTTCAAACAATACCCTTTTGCCGTAGGCAAGGGTCACATTTTTTACACTGATCATGGGGAAAATTGAAGCCGCAAAGGTAGCAAAAAACAGTGTGAAAATGTGGAAATTTGAAAGTGTGAAAATGAGAAGGCCCAGGGGCGGTCCCTGGGCCTTCACACTTTCAAGCTTTCATCCTTTCTGACTACTCCCCTGCTCTCTTCACAAAGTATACTAGGCTAAGGCCCAGGTAATTATTTTTAGCAGTTGAATTAGACACATTAGACAGATTAGCCAGTCCCAGACCATAGTTGGCCTTAACCATCAAACCATTGCCAAACAATATCCCCGCAAGAAAATTAGCACCATAGTCAAAGGGCTTAATCTCATCTTCGGCACTTCCGAACTGCACTTTTTCGTCAATCGACTGAACAACGTTTCCATTCACTTTAGCTTCAAATTTGTTTTTGCCACCGATACCATAACCAAGGTAAGGACCTGCACCTAAGACAAGTTGAACGCCTCCCAGGTCCAGGGCATAGCCAAAGTTGATTGGCAACTCAATATATCCAATGCTGCTGCTTCCATCAATCGTTGTCGTTTGCCCCAGAAAATCAACCGTTGTATTGGCTTTAAATCCCTTGTTTACATACTTTAGTTCCGGAATAAATCTGAAACCACTCTCACCCAAGGGAATATCTGCAATTAACCCAGCCTGCCAGCTGAATTTAGATTGTGGCTTGGTATCAAAAGTTAATTCGGACTGGTCTCCGGAGACATTAGAACGTACAACGCCGCCCTGAACACCCAGACTTACCTGGGCAGATGTGGTGTAACCTGCAATTAACAACAGTAATAGGAATAGCCATTTAGTTTTCATGCTCAATAGATTTTATCAGTTAAAGATGCGGTAAAAATAGCAAAACCAGATCAGGCGCCAACCTTGTTGCGCTCACCAAACAGCATACTGCCGATCCTGATCATGGTTGATCCTTCGGTTATGGCTACACGATAATCGCCGCTCATACCCATCGATAAAACATCAAAGGCAGGGTCATCACTAAAGAATTGCTGTTTCAGGTTTTGGTAAACACGATACGCGTGGTTGAACTCAGCCCTTACCTGGTCTGCGTTTGATGAGAAAGATGCCATTGCCATGATCCCGCAGACCTGTACATGATCCCACTCTTCCTGCGTTTTCAATTGCGTCATCGCCGCGATCAGTTCCGTTTCATCAAAACCAAATTTGGTCTCTTCTGTTGCGATATGGAGCTGAAGCAAAACATTGATTTTTCGGGAATTTTTAACACCTTGTTTATTGATCTCCTGCAGGAGTTTCAGGCTGTCAACACCGTGGATCAGGTGCACAAAAGGGGCGATATACTTGACTTTATTGGACTGCAAATGACCAATGAAATGCCAACGGATATCCGCAGAAAGTATGGGCTGTTTAGCCACCAACTCCTGTACGTAATTCTCTCCGAAGTCCCGGTGGCCCGCTTCGTACAGTTCATTAATATCTTCAACAGGTTTGGTCTTGGATACCGCCACAAGGATCACCTTGTCGGAAATTTCCTGCATCAGGGCATGATAGGCTTCCAAATTCGCCGGCATACTATCTAAGGATTTGACGACCAATGACGATGCGTTGCACTTCGCTGGTACCCTCATAGATCTGAGTGATCTTGGCGTCTCGCATCAGGCGTTCCACATGATATTCTTTTACATAGCCATAACCACCATGCACCTGTACCGCTTCAGTACTGATCCACATGGCTGCTTCTGATGCAAACACTTTGGCCATAGAGGATGACGTAGTGTAGTCTATACCATTATCTTTTTCCCAGGCCGACTTCAGGCAAAGTAATCTTGCCGCTTCAATCTTGGTGGCCATGTCCGCAAGTTTAAACTGAATGGCCTGGTGTTGCATGATCTCTTTACCAAAAGCTTTTCTTTGTTTGGAGTACTCCAGTGACAGTTCATAGGCGCCGCTGGCGATCCCAAGCGCTTGTGAAGCGATGCCGATCCGGCCACCTGCGAGTGTCTTCATGGCAAACGTAAATCCAAAGCCCACTTCCTTGATCACATTTTCTTTCGGAACTTTTACATCATTGAAAAGAATCGAATGCGTATCACTTGCGCGGATACCCATTTTGTTTTCCTTACCACCAACAGTTACACCCGCCCAGCTTTTTTCAACGATGAATGCTGTTATCCCTTTACTGCCTTTAGAAGGATCTGTTTGCGCCATCACCAGATATACCGATGCTGAATTACCGTTGGTGATCCAGTTCTTGGTACCATTCAACAGATAGTAGTCGCCCATATCTTCCGCCGTGGTTCGCTGCGATGTGGCGTCACTACCCGCTTCAGGCTCAGACAAAAGGAATGCGCCGATGTACAGCTCTCCGTCTTTTCTGCCCTGGGCCAATGGGGTCAGGTATTTTTTCTTTTGATCTTCTGTGCCATATTCTTCAAGACCCCAGCAAACCAGACTATTGTTGACACTCATACAAACACTCACACTGGCATCGATCTTACTGATTTCCTCCATGGCCAACACATAACTCACTGTATCCATCCCTGCGCCGCCATAGTCTGGAGACACCATCATACCCATGAATCCTAATTCTGCGAGTTGCATGATCAAATCCCGGGGAAACTTTTGATGCTCATCCCGCTCAATAACACCCGGCAGGCATTGGTTGCGGGCAAAATCCCTGGCCGCCTGTTGAATCATCAATTGTTCCTCTGTAAATTGAAATTGCATGGTATCTGATTTCCGTGAAGCATATCGCTGCGCAAAAATAATCTAAATGCACAGAAATACTAACAGCTGTTCGTAAAAAAAATCCAGCCCGCCGGGATGCTTTTTTCCCGATATTCGCCACAGGCTTCCACCCTATCACGTTGTAAATTAACCCGTTTGTCAACCGCACAGACCAATCTCAGGGTCCAGAAAATTGTCACCGTTGTTGCGGTACTCCTGTTTGCGATCAAGATCACCGCCTGGTGGCTCACTTCATCGGTCTCCATCTTAACCGATGCACTCGAAAGCACAGTCAATGTAGTGGCAGGTTTTATTTCATTGTATAGCTTGTATGTTTCGGCAAAACCGCGGGATTTGGACCATCCCTACGGTCATGGCAAGGCGGAGTTTCTATCCGCAGCTTTTGAAGGCAGCATGAT
>JBKCVJ010000101.1:0-16403 GCA_046317915.1 Sphingobacteriales bacterium | reverse complement strand
AGCAAGCCGCATTCAACGGAATACAAGGGCTCTTTTTTATGATCGATTGATTCTCAAATCTTTGTTAATCATGCCTGGTGATGTTTTCCCGGCATCAGATTACAATAATTTTGTTCCTGTTACGTTTATCCAATAATCCTAATCCGCCTGTAAGGTTATGCTGAGAAAAACCCTATCCGCCGTACCGTTACTTCTCGTGATCGCTATGCTCTCGATGGGCTTCAAGAAACATCCTTCCAAAAAAGGAAGGCCTCGCAGCAATCGCGTATACGTAAGTTGCCATCAATGTTCCTATAAGTTTGACGACGGTGTAGAGAAACACCGCGAGGTGACGCGCAACAGCAGCTTGAAAGCTCCTGCCCGAAACCTCACACAGATAAAAAAATTTGTGGCCGATGGTCAGTTGGCATCGCTGGGTAACGGTGATGGATACATGCTGGCTAAAATGAGCTATTCATATCCCTATCTTACGGTAAAGTCTGTTGATTTTGTGGACGAGCTTGGCGCAGCATATCGTGACGCCTGTAAAAAGAAAGGCGTTACATACAGACCCTTCATCATCACTAGTGCGTTGAGAACACATGAAACGGTGGCCCGACTCACCCGCGTGAACCGCAACGCCATTAAAGAAAGCGCACACTTATACGGTACCACTTTTGATATCTCCTGGAGAGGTTTTGGTCCGGGTAAAACGCCGAGCCAGAAAAACCTGAATATCCTGATTGAGGTATTGGAAGACTTCCGCGAAGCTGGTGCCTGTTATATCAAATATGAACGTCAGCAGGCTTGTTTTCACATCACGGTTAATGAGCCGGTAGCGGAGAGTGCTATTGCCAGCAATTGAAATGCTATTAGCTAGTAGCTATTAGCTATTGGCGAATAGCATAATTAGTAATTGTGCGGCTACAATCCGCAGGATCATAGCGAGGGGATAGACTGTAGCGTATGTTGCAGTGGGTACATCACTGCCGGCAGTTTTGATCGCAAAGGCTAAAGCGGGAGGATCTGTTGACGCACCTGCCAACAAGCCACATACTTCAAAAAATGTTCTCCTGAATTTTTTATGGGCGATGTAGCCTACGATGAGTAGCGGCACCAAGGTAATCACGGCGCCCATCGCCATCCAATACCAACCGTCTCCGGTGGCAAAGGCATTGCCGAGATTATGTCCACTGCTCAATCCCACCGATGCGAGGAAAAAACTAATGCCCAGTTCGCGCAACATGAGATTTGCACTCCTGGTTGTATAGTTATTTAGGTAAATAGCACCGCCGAACCTGCTGAGCAACAACGCCGCAATCAACGGTCCGCCCGCAAGCCCGATCTTCACCGGCACGGGCACATTGCTGAAATACATCGGTATGCTACCAATGAGCACGCCGAAAACGATGCCGAGAAAAATCGGAGCCAGGTCAGGTAATTCAAGTTTTTTCAGGGAGTCGCCCAATGCTTTCGTCACTTCGGCCACTCCTTCTTCTGTTCCCACGGCCTTTACGATGTCACCCAACTGCAGGTATAGGTTACCGTGAGGAACCATCTCCACGCCCGCGCGGTTCAGCCTTGTCAACGTAAACTCATGTTGATGCAAAGCGGGAATATCTCCCAGCCGGTGGTGTGTAACTTCTGCATTGGTGACAATGATCTCCCGGGAAATGAGCGCACTGTTCTTCACAGATTTCAAATTCATATCACTTTGCCCACCCACCAGGATCTTCAACTCTTTATTGATCATATACCTGGGCGCAACAACCAGCAGCACATCATTTGCTGCGAGCTTTGTATCCGGTGTTGGGGTGATCACTTCTCCATGATGATACATCCTAGACACTACGATCGGTTCCTTAAGCAGCGTAAACAACGTACGCAAAGGTTGACCGTCCAACTGCGGATTGTCTACCCGCAGATGCACAGAAATCGGTCTGCCCTGCTGAAACACCGCCAGTTTGCGATGCAGCTCCCGTTGCTCATCAATAGACACACCAAACATGCGCTTCAGGATCAGCATGGCAAGGATAATTCCTACCACACCAAAAGGATAAGCAACCGCATACGCGAGTGCCATCAATGAACCATCGGTCACGGGTAGGTGAAGATCATTCATGGCAGCCTGCGCAGCACCCAATCCGGGCGTGTTGGTGACCGCGCCACTCATTACTCCGGTTAACACGGTAATTGAACTCTGTCCGAAAATGAAAAAGAGGATGGTGATCATCACACCCAACAAAACAATGGCAGCGGCCAGCGCATTGCTGACCAGGGCGTTCTTTTTAAGCGATGCAAAAAAGCCAGGACCTACCTGTAGGCCAATGGAGTAAACGAAAAGGATCAGCCCGAAATCCCGGAGGAAATGCATGCTGTCCTTTTCTACAGATACGCCAAAATATGCTGCAACGATGCTGGTGAATAAGATCCAGGTTACACCGAGAGAGATCCCAAAGATGCGGATCTTCCCCAGCAAGATTCCGATAGCAATCAGAAGCCCATAGACAATAATGGTTTGGGCAATACTATGTTCCTTCAACAGCTGGATGATCCAATTCATAACTGATAAATTATGCTATTAGCCAATAGCTAATAGCTAGTTTTCCGGCTGTTGACCCCAATGTTCCGGAGAGCGCCATAGACTGGATAGCAGCAGTTCTTTCATCAGGAAGAATTCTTTCGGCAGTTTATCATACATCGCCTCAAACAATTCTTCGTGGCTAAGCAATTCTTTCTTCCAGGCTTCCCTTTCTACATCCATCACTTTGGCAAACTTCTCCTTGTCAAAGGATTCAAGACCTGTCCAGTCCATGTCTTCATATCTCGGCATCCATCCGATCGGGCATTCCACAGCAGAGATCGATCCACGAAGGCGTTTAATGATCCATTGCAGCACCCTCATGTTTTCTCCAAATCCTGGCCAGAGAAATTTTCCGTTCTCATCTTTGCGGAACCAGTTCACGCTGAAGATCCTTGGTGCATTGGGCAAAGACCTGCCAAACTGCAACCAATGGTTCACGTAATCACCCATGTGATATCCCATGAAGGGCAGCATCGCATAAGGGTCACGCCTTACCTTACCAATTTCTCCGAACGCAGCAGCAGTCATCTCACTGCCCATGGTTGTTGCGGTATACACACCGAAATTCCAGTTGAAGCTTTGGTAAACGAGCGGTACTGTTGTGCTTCTTCTTCCGCCGAAAATGAAGCCACTGATGGGCACACCGGCAGGATCATTCCATTTATCATCGATGGCCGGATTCTGTTCCGCCGGCGCGGTGAATCTTGAGTTTGGATGCGCCGCAGGCTTTCCACCATTGGGATCCCAGGGCTTGCCGTGCCAGTCGGTAAGATCAGCAGGCGGCTCTTTGGTTAGTCCTTCCCACCATACGTCTTTATCTTTTGTGATCGCCACATTAGTAAAGATGGTATTGGCGCAGATGCTCTCCATCGCATTGGGATTGGTTTCCATATTGGTTCCCGGCGCTACACCAAAATAACCTGCTTCCGGATTGATGGCAAACAATGCACCATCGGGCGCCTTATGTATCCATGCAATGTCGTCACCAATCGTACTTACTTTCCAGCCTTCAAATTCCTTTGGCGGGATCAGCATTGCAAAATTTGTTTTACCACAGGCACTCGGAAACGCCGCGGCTACATAGTTCTTCTCGCCATCGGGAGATTGAACACCCATCAACAACATATGCTCAGCGAGCCAGCCTTCTTCACGACCCATTGTTGATGCAATGCGTAACGCAAAACATTTCTTACCCAACAGTGCATTACCTCCATAACCACTGCCATAAGAAATGATCAGTCGCTCTTCCGGAAAATGAGAAATATATTTCACTTCAGGATTGCAGGGCCATGAAACATCTTTCTTGCCACCGGCCAGTGGCGCTCCAACGGTATGGATACACTGCACCCAATTGTTCTTCTTGATATAAGGCAACACATCTTCACCCATACGTGTCATGATGCGCATATTCACCACCACATACTCCGAGTCTGTGATCTGCACGCCGTAGCGGGAATATGGGGAGCCGATGGGACCCATACAAAATGGGATCACATATAGCGTTCTGCCATTCATGCAGCCCTCCATCAAACCATACAATGTTTTCTTCATCTTGTCAGGAGCCATCCAGTTGTTGGTGGGTCCCGCATCTTCCCTTCTCCTGCTGGAGATAAAAGTCTTATCCTCTACCCGCGCCACATCACTGGGGTCACTGAAACAGGCATAACTATTGGGTCTTTTCTCCGGATTGAGTTCGATGAAGGTTCCCTTACGGACCAGCATCTTGCATAGTCCGTCATACTCTTCTTTTGAACCATCACACCAGTGTACAGAGGAAGGACCTGTTAAAGCAGCAATGCCATTTACCCAGCTCTGCAATTCTGCACGTGCAGGCGCTGTCTCGTAAACAGAAAAATTGGTTTGAGTGATCATACGTAATAAGTTTCAGTGTTTGAAAGATTGATTTTATATGGGCAGCCTACTGAGGCCTTTTATTGTGTAAAGATTACGCATTGTGCGGTGTTTTAGCCTGTCTTAGGTCATGAAATATAATGATATAAGTAAGCAGTAGGAAAGGTTACCGTAAGTTTATACACAGGAAAAATGAAAACATCATGATTCGCAAAATTTTGGTTCAGGCTTTTGGCTTACTGCTGATCCTTAATGCCGCACGTGCGCAACAGGAAGTGAGGATCACCGGCATTCCCTTCCCGCTGTATTGGGACAACCCACCCAAAAACCATTTAGTCAAAGGCAGCACACTCACCATAGAAGCGGGAGAAAAAACGGATATGTTCCGGGACCCTAATGTTACTTACAATACAGACAATGCGCCGAAATTGCTGTTCAGGCCCGATGAAAATTTTGTGCTGACAGCCATCGTTGAACATCCATTCACCAACAAATGGGATGGTGGTGCCATTGTGGTGAAGGCCGATAGTCTTCATTGGATCAAGTTCTGTTTTGAGAAAGACTATACCGGTGCAAAAAGAATGGTCAGTGTGGTGACCAGGGATGTGTCAGACGATTGCAACTCCATCGCCATCACGTCCAACAAAGTACACATGAAAATAGCGAAGGCGGTCAATGTATTCACCCTCTATGCTTCGCAGGATGGAAAAAACTGGCTGCTGCTGCGTCACCTGCAATTCAATATGGACGCTGGTTTCCGGGTTGGCTTCCTCGCGCAATCACCCACCGGCACATCAAATCGGGTGGTGTTTTCTAATATAAGATATGAAGCGAAGAAGATTAAGGATCCTTATGTTGGGGAATGATTTTTAGGGTGAGTGTTTAGGGGAAGGCCTTAGCCCTAGTCTAAACCCTTCCCCTAAACCCTCACCCTACACACTTCCCCTATATCTTCCAGATCCCTTTCATCTCCGGATACGCCAAAGCATTCGCTTCATCATCATTGATGAATCGTTGTGTCTTAGGGTTAAAGCTGAGATTTCTGTTTAATTGCATCGCGATCTTACCCATATTCACAATTGTACAGCTGCGGTGCCCATTGACCTCATTCAACGCAAAAGTTTTGCGCTCTTTTACGGCAGTAATAAAATCCGTCACCTGTGGTGCCGGGTCCGGAAACTCCTGCAATTTTTTCTCGAGGTTGGGGATGTCTGACTTAAATTCCGGATACAGTTTTCCTTTTGGTCCTTCGATATATGCCGCACCAACATCTCTTCCGTCTCCGTCAAGGATGATCTTACAGCCGTCTTCATAGGTATATACGATCCTGCGGAAGGTTCCTACCGCATCTTTATCCTGCCTGTCTGCTTCAACTTCCACCAACACAGGCGAGGTATCGTCTTTGCCAAGGAAATATTGAACCGGATCGATGTAATGCTGACCCATATCGCCTAGTCCGCCGCCGTCATAATCCCAATAGCCCCGGAACGTGGGTTCTACCCTGTGCATATGGAATGGCTTATGCGGAGCAGGTCCCAGCCAGAAATCATAATCAATATAATCCGGCACCTGCTGCGGCTCAAGATCGGTCCTTCCGATCCAATAGAATTTCCAATCAAACCCCGTGTGTTTGCTGATGGTAACCTTTAAAGGCCAGCCCAACAGTCCGCTTTGCACGAGTTTCTTAATCGGCTTTACCGTGGTCTTCATGCCATAGAAGTCTTCTTCAAACCGGAACCAGGTATTGAGCCGAAAAATCCGGCCATATTTCTTTACCGCTTCCTGCACTTTCCGTCCCTCGCCAATAGTTCTTGTCATCGGTTTTTCACACCAGATATCCTTGCCTGCTTTGGCGGCTTCCACGGCCATGATACCGTGCCAATGGGGTGGCGTGGCAATGTGTACAATGTCAACATCTTTCATAGCCAGTACCTCGCGAAAATCCTTGGTAGCTTTCACGCCGTTGCCGATTTTTTCCACGGCTGCATCGAGGTGTTTTTTGTTAACATCGCAAACTGCAATGACGGGCGTATCACCATACGGCACATGGTTCATTCCCATGCCGCCCACGCCAATGATGGCCTTGGTGAGCTTGTCGCTTGGTGGCACGTAACCCTTGCCCAGTACATGTCTTGGTAAAATGATGAAGCCGCCGAGTGTGGTGGCGGTGTCTCTGATGAAGGTCCGCCTGCTGATGGATTTCCGGGAGCGCATAAATGTCAATTTTAGTACCTAAAGAGGATTAATTTACAGTAAAAAAAATTAATGCCTTTCTTAACTCGAAGATTTACAGCAACTTGCACCAGATAGCGGTTGAATCGTAGTTTTTCTCGTATAATTCCTATTGTTTTACATTCGTTAAAGAGCAATCTTTGTATAGTAATCCTTATTCAAAATTCAATCCTGTGACAATGACCAGAAATCCAATGAAACAAACCGTTTTAGCCATCGCGATTCCAGCACTGCTCTTCATGCAGTTGCCCGTTCAGGCCGAATGCACAAACTGTGCGCCTGACACGCATATTGTTTCCGTTCCAAAACCAGCAGAAGAAACGAATAAACTCATCAAGCTGAATGCAGGTACTGGCTATATTGTGAGCACTACTCTGCAAGAAACGCCTTTTATCACCATCACTTCCCAGCAATTCCTGGAAGAACTAGGAAAAGTCTACCTGGAAAAATGCCGCGAGAAAAAAATTGGTGAGTGGCCGTTCGTGATTACGCAGGTCAACAAGACCAACAACGCGAAAGAAGCGATTCAACAGCCTACTGCTGTGAAGATCTCCTGGATCCGTTTTGGTAAAGAAGAACTGCAATCACAGGCGCACCTCAACACCCTGATTGATGCATTGATGGAAATGCGTGATAAAGAAACCTGTCTTGTAAAATTTGAAGGCAAACAAGCATGCTTCAAAGTCCTGGTGAATGAAATCAAGGTAGAAGAAATGCATGCCGTTGCTAAACAATAACTATTTTGCTTTTTGCTGCCAGATTTCAAGTACTGCCTCGCTGATCTCATGCGGGGCAGTATATTTTTTGCCCATCAGCTTCGCCATGGTCTGGGCTAATTGTTTTTGGTAAAGTTGCATCGGCTTATTGATCTCTCCTGCTGCTGGCACCACACCTGGCGCAATCACAGCAAACCAGATCTCACTGGCATCCGGAACGCCCTGTCCATGGTCCGTCCACTGATCCTTATTGATCCCGCCCCTGCCATGATCAACTGTAATGAGCATCGCCGTTTTATTGCGGTACGTTGGATTTGATTGAATATATGACCACAGCTCACCCAACCAACGGTCTACCTGGCGCGTGGCGTCAAGATAAGAACGATAATATCCATGATGTGCCCATTCATCGGTCTCACCGTAAGAAATATATACAACCCGCGGTGAACGTGCTTTGATGTATTCCATCGCTGCATAATGCGTAAACACGTCCAGACATTCCGCATCGCCAAATGGCCGATAAGAATTTTTCAGCATCTGATTCACCAATTGTTGCTGTGCATTCAGTGGTTGACGAACCGTGTCAAATCCATTCACTACTTCAAACCCGGCACGTTGCTCATTCAGGATCCTGTCAAATGCATTCCAGGCACCAAAAGCAACTACTTTTCCCCTATAGCCTGGTTGTGCGTTCAGGTATTCCAGCACTGTAATATGAGGATTGGGTTTGTATTCATTTGAATTGACCGCAGTATCGGGAAAACCGGTCATGATTTCGTTATACCCTGGGTAGGAAAACCAGTACGGATTGGCATTGTTTACTTTATTGTCCAATAACTTATTGCCATAAATCTGCCCCTGGCTTTGGATAACGGACCATAAAAACGGCATGAGTTTTTTCCGCCTGTTAAGTGGGTCCGTATCATAGAAGTTGGCAAAGATATAAGCACTATCGCCCTGGTTGTATTTTCTGTTCGTGGCAATTTCCGGATCCATTCCTGTAAACACATCCTGCCATCGAAGTCCATCTGTAGTAACAACAATGAGATTCTCCACCAACTGTTGTGCAGTCAATGTTTGCGCAGAAAAAATCAAACTGATCAGGACAAAAATTCTCTTCATACTGGCAATTTAGTTTCATTTACTCCACGCATACGCGGTTCATATTTCCTTAACGAATCGTTCTTACCAGCGTAACATCTGCTTCTGGCTCGTCTTCACCGCAGCATCAATAACCTCCACCACCACCATGTCTTTCCAGCCTTCCAGACCATCCAATGGTATAATGGCTTGTTTGCCGTCCAGGATCATCGCTGACAGCATCGGCATGGCAATCACCGGTACGGTGAGCTTTGAAATAAATTGTCTTCTTTTCATAAAAATGTCATTTGTGATTGGTTATTGGTTATTCTAAATGCAATAACAAACAACTAATAACCAATAACCGGCACGCTGATCAATGATCCAAAAAACAACGCGTTCAGGAACAACTTGTTCGTTCCAAACCAGGTGCCGCGGAAATTGGGATCATCGGCAAACAGGATCACCCTTCCGGACCCTTCATTGCCAATGATGATCGATGCGGATTTTTTCACCCGCTCCAGTGACGACTTATGATAGTATCCACCCACTACAGGATTGTCTGTATACTTCGCAACGGTTCCATAAGGGTTACTGCTCGGCAATAAAAAGGTCTGGCTGTTTTTATACACCGATAGCTTCCTTTTCGTGTAGCCATAACCGATAGGACTGGTGGTATCCAGGTCAACCTGGAAGATCGATCCTCCCAAGGATTTCGCCCCTTCAAATTCCGTAGCATCGTCATAGTCCATCCGCACCGTGGTCTTTGGTGTATCCACCGTCAACAGTTTCTCTTTGGTAAATCCATTCCGGATCGCCCACTCTGAACCGCCTTTAATGGTAACCAGCGTTCCGCCATTCTGCACCCAGGTTTTCAATTTGTCTGCAATGCTCTTGTCGTAGTTGCCAGACACCAGAACAATGGTGTTATACCGCTGCAGATTGGCCCTGCCAAATGATGCGAGATCCATTTTTGTGATGGGCATCGACAAACGCTGATCCAGCAAATGCCAGATCTCGCCCGCCTCCGTAGCCTGCACACCCATGCCTATCAGCATCATGACTTTGGGCGACGAAACCGTGCGCATATAATTACTACCCAGGTCTATGCCGGATACATTATAGCCCGTTTCTGCAGGATAGATCTGCACGCCTGTTGCTGCAGCTGCTTTGGTAACAGCAGCATATACCTCTTCCGGTTTTAAACGCTGCAGATTTACTGGGATCGATATCGATCCATATCCAAACTGCCGCGGCTTACCATTTACGCTCAGACTGAATGGCCTCGTAGCCGTCTGCACCATCACGCCTGCTTCCTGCAACATGAAGATGGCTTTATGTGCATTATAGTCTATCAAATCAAACACATACGCGTAATTACTGCGCAGGGGAGCAATAGCTGTCTGTTTCGGTAACTTAATAACCCTATTACCCTTAACCTGCAATGGCGCTTTCAACTCAGCATATGGCATCCCATAGGCATGCACCATACTCCAGGTAGAGGCATCGTAGAAAAGCGAATCGGTATACGTAATATCTTTTTCAAAGATCGATCTCACCATGATGTAGTTGGATTGATCCGTTGGCACGTAATATGGTAGCGCAGATTTTCCATCGGTCTCATACACTTCTATCTCGTGCATCAGGAGAAGATCCAGAAATGCATTGGTGCGCGTAGGGTCCAAAGGATCTCCAAACGCATACCCCTTGACCAGTGATTTTTTTGCCTGCTCGGCCGCATCACTATAAAACTTTTTCCGAAGGGTATACAAGCGCTGGCGTTCTGCCAGCGATGCCTTGATGGTAGTCAACGATGCGATGAACTGATTCCTGATGGTAAATGCAAACGTAATGGGAATGGTGGTGGTCTCCTGCACATGCCCGCGCGAGCTGCCTTGTTCAAAAAGGAACCCTGCACCGCCATAGAAATTGATGTAGCTGGATCCATAACCGGGATACAATTTATCAAACGCTTCTTTCGTGAAATACATCGATCCCAATCCATTCATCGCCTGTGAAAAGTACTCACCGTATTTTGGGTAGATGGTGTCATACAAATAGTAAGGCACCACGGGATTGTTGCTGCTGTATTTTCCGGGATCAAAGTAAAATGTTGAAGTGCTGCCCATTTCATGATGGTCCGTTTGCACATAGGGCCTCCACGCATGAAACAACTTCACCCTGTTCCTCGCTTCCTGGTGCACCAGGGGGAACCAATCCCGGTTCATATCAAACCAGTAATGATTAAATCTTCCGCCGGGCCAGATCTCGGTATGCTCCCTGTCTAACGGATCAGCCACGGGCGGAAATGCTTTATGCATGTTCGCCCAGTTTGTGTGCCGATCCCTGCCATCGGGATTGATCACCGGATCCATCAGGATGACCATCTTGTTCAGCCAGTTCAGGGTCTCGGGATCTTCGGAAGCGGTCAGATAATAAGCGGTCAACATCGCCGCTTCGGAACTGGAGGGCTCGTTGCCATGCACATTGTATCCCAGGTGGATCACCAATGGAATATTGGCATCGCCATTGCCCAGCTGTGCTTTCAAATGTTGCTGCCTGATTTCTTCCAGCTTCCCATGATTGGCCGCAGTTGTAAATATGGCTACAATCTGATCGCGGTTCTCATAGGTCTTTCCAAACTTGGTCACCGTTACGCGGTCACTCAAACGATCAAGCTCCTTGAAATACTCCACCAATTTTTCATGCCGCGTGTGTTGTTCCCCAACGCCATAACCGAGAAATTGCTCGGGGGTGGGGATGCTCTTGTTCATCGTGGCATCATTGATCTGGAAAAAGGTGGACTGTGCCAGGCATAACATCGAAACATGCATGGCCAGCAGAAGGAATACTATTCTCATGAAGCTTGTTTTGAATGTTAAATATAAGCTTTGTGGCAAATTGACTAAAATCCGCAGGGATGCGATAACATATATGAATGTGCATTGATTATTAACTAATTTCGCAAGCAAACCAGCGGAGAATGTACATCTATAATCTGCCTGATTGGCCGAAATTCCATTGGGATGATCAGTTTCTAGCACCCCGACTCAACGAACTCAAAATAAAGCAAGCCCGATTGTTGGGCAGGATGGAAGGCCTTGGTCCACACTACCAGGCCGTCACGCATTTGCATACCATGGCTACAGAGCTCATGAAATCAAGTGAGATCGAAGGCCATCCGCTCAACCGCGAGGCCGTTTATCATGCATTTGGTGAACTGTTGGAGATGCCGGATGTGAAACCATTGGAGCAGAAGATCGCACTGAAGAACATCGACCTCAATATTGCGGAGCATGCTGAGAAGGATTTGCAGGAGGAGATCGATGGCCTCGCGCGCATTCAGCTGGATGCGGTATCGCAATATGATCAGCCCCTGTTCCACATCAGATTATTCGGCTGGCATACCGCCATGTACCCAGACAGTTCCAGGCAGCCCGGTCAGATCGTGGGCCGATATAGAAACAATCCCAAGGACCAGCCCTTGAAAGTTATGTCCGGACCTTCGGGAAGAGAGACTACACATTTTATCGCCCCTGATGAAGATACCCTTCAGGACGAGATGAATACCTTCCTGACCTGGTTCAATGAAGACCAGATGATGGACCCCATCATTAAGGCAGGCATCGCCCATATCTGGTTCCTAAATATTTACCCTTTCTCCGCAGGCAATGGCATCATCGCCCGGATGATCACGGAAATGCTGCTCTGCAGAGCGGATCTTTCTCCGCAGCGATACTTCAGCCTCTCTTCGCAGATGCGCAAAGAACGCAATCAATATTTTGCCGTTCTTGAGCGCGGTGGGAAGGATTCTATGAATGTCACCAACTGGCTGGCATGGTTTATCGACTGCCTGCATCGTGCATTAAATAATGCGGACGACCTGGTGGGGCAGAAGATCTCAGGTCTTCGCCGCAGGGATAAGATCAATGCCCTGGAACTGAATGAGCGGCAGCGCGCCATGCTCAACTTCATGGCGGAAGATCCGGATGCACCGGTGACCTCGTCCACCTGGGCCAGGCAAACCAACAGCTCCCAGGACTCCGCGGGCAGGGATATCAATGAGCTGCTGGTCCGGAAGATCCTGGTCAAAGAAGTAGGCGGAGGCCGAAGCACCAGCTACTCGCTCGGTCCGCAGTTGTTGTAGTAGCTTTTCCCATCGGCAAAAAAAACTTTCTGATCCGCCAACCTGGGGGTATGGCATCGCCGTACATATATCAAACGAAGCCTTACCTTCAATTTGATGATATGAAAAAATCCCCATTCCTTTTACTGATCCTTTTGGCAACAGCTTGCCAGAAAGAGTTGTCTTCAGACCTGTTGGAACCCGGCGTTGCCGGCAATATTCAGGGTCTTCTGCAAAAAGTGGAAGTCATCGATATACCCCAAAACAGGGTGTACATCTCTCAACTATTTAGCTATGATGAGACCGGCAAAACCCAACGGATCACCAGCAGCACCAATTTCTCTTCCGGAGGATCTAGCCTCAACGGGATCGGCACCGCTACTTTTGCAAGAGATGCGCAGGGAAGGGCCACCAGCATTTTAATGGAAAAAGATAATGCTTCAATAACCGCAGTGCTGAATTATCAGGGATCCACCATCAAGCTCAACTACATTAAGAACACCAGGAATCAGGGTAGTTCGCCTGTTGTGTTAGACAGCATGGTATTCACCTACAATAGCCAGGATCAAATGGCCAGGGCAGATCAATATACCTCTCAAGCAGGAGGGCAGTTGAAGAAGATCGGTTACCAGGAATTCAGTTGGGATACAAAAGGCAATCTCTTGTCCAAACAAACTTACCAGGACAATGATGGCGATGGGGTGTTTGAAGCATCGATCAAGTACAGCTGGACATATGACGACAAACCCAACCCAAGGCAATACAACGATCCAGCTATATTCTATTGGAGCACGTTTTGGCCTACGGGAGGATCTGCTAACAATGTGATCAAGCAGATGAACGACTACCCCGTTAACGGTGGCCCGGATGATGAATTGAATTACACGTTCCAATACAACCCAGACAACAAACCCGTAACAGAAACGCAAGCCCTGAGCAACAGCATGACGAAGTACTATTACTACTAATAAAATCTTTTCTGCAGGAGTTGGATGATTTGATCAAAGGATGTGCGGCCAATGAAAGGCTGAGCCAGGAAAAACTCTATCGCCTGTTTTACCCTGGCCTCATCCTTTTATGCAAAAGATTTTTTGCCAATGATCATGAAGCCATCGAAGTACTGAACAATGGCATGATGAAAGTATATCGAAACATAAATGCTTTTGACGGATCCAAAGGAACCCTTTTCAATTGGGCCTATACCATTGTTAGGCATGCGGCACTGGATCAGTTGAAAAAGAAACGGTTCCCTTCCATGCAACAACTGGATGAACATATTGAGCTTACCACTGAAAACACACCTGAACTGCAGATTGAATCAAAAGCGTTCTATGTACTGCTCGATGCATTGCAGGAACCCGGAAGAGCGATCTGCAGTCTTTTTTATGTGGAGTCGTTTACCGTGAAAGAGATCGCTATGCAAATGAATATGCAAGAGGGTACGGTAAAATGGCACTTGCACCAGGTCAGAAAAAAACTAAAACCCGTACTGGAAAAATACTATGGCTGATTGGCAAACATATCACGACAGCGATCTTCCCATATCGGTTCCTCCTGTGGATCTGGCATGGCAGGATATGCAATCCAGGCTTGATCGGGAGAAGCGCAGACCCATGATGCTATGGTCAAAATTAGCGATGACCCTTGCGCTCCTGTTGAGCTGGCTTGTGATACTTGAGCCCGTACGCTATAAAGGCAATTCTGTTGCTGCGCGTTCAGCAGCAGGCAATGAAATAAGTAATTCATCTGCATCTACGCGTCAAGAAAATACTACACAAACAAAGGATCTGGCTAATTCATCTGATCTTTTTGAATACCCATCACAATCCACGAACAAACAAAACAGAAAACAAAAAACCAAAGCACAACCGAATAAAAATGGTGGACAGGATGTTTATGAACCCGCAACATCAGAACCCATGGTTGGTGACGATATTTCTCCTGACCTCACTAAAGAAAAAACAACACCTAAAGCCACTGATTCTTTGATAGCTCAGCCAAAGAAAACGACTGATACGGCGAAGTCCATCAACACCTCACCTGAAGACGACAAGAAAAAAGAAGAAGACGATTGGAAGATCCGATTTGGTCCGCAATGGGAATTACAAATTCCAACCACTGGCTTCAATGGTTATTTCTATGGGCCCTCCGTTAGCCCGGAACCCTGGCGCAATCTGATACCCGGCCTTTGGCTGGAAGCCACGCACGGTAAGAATGCAATCCATTTCACTTTTATGCCGATGCAGCAGCAAATGGTTTCAGATAAAACATTCCGCATCCAGAACAGCCTGATCCAAAATCCGGACACCACCATCAGCAGGGAAGAAACCAAACATATCTACAAACTGCTGGGGATGTCGGCCTCCATTGGCTATGCCCGAAACCTGCGCGGCAACTGGTGGGGCGGACTTAACATACAGGCATCATGGTGGCAGCAGGCCCTCGCGCAGTCAGATGTGCAAGACAGCTACATCGTTTCTGGTCAGGTGGTAGATACTAGACCATCCACGTATGCATACAAAGTAACGGATGAATGGAGCTACTTTAACAAGATGCAGACCTTCATGATGGCAGACCTGACTTACCGGAAACAACGCTGGCAATCAGGTTTGCGAACCGGCATTGCGTTAACGCCGTTCAGCAAAGGCGATGGTCCTTCAAACAAGTTCCGGGGATCTGTTTTCTTCCGATGGAGTTTTGGAAAATAGCGAACGCATATACTAGCGAGGTGTGGGAATATGATCAAAACTCAGGCCGCGATAAAACTTCCATTCGCCGTTTTGCAACATCCAGAGATGAATGAATTTTGCTTTTGAGGTCTGGTAAATGGGCTTGCCAGGTTCCAGCGCCCAGAACTCATGCGCACCCATTTGAATAGCGCCATAGAGTTTACCATCCTTGTGCATCGGATACACTTCCATGGAGCTGGGAACCAGTTTGCGGATGGCCTTGTAGTTATTGCTGCAAACGCCCACTTTCACGCTGTTCACAAAATTTTCTTTGCCCAATGTGATACCGCCCTGGTCATGATAAAACTCAAAATTATCCGATGTAAGTTGGGCAAGCTGCACCTGGTTACAAGTGTTGAACGCAACATCAAACAACAAACTATCTAGCCTGGCCATCGATGCGTATAGTGGTGAGCCAACTTTCTCTTGTCCAAATCCCTGCAACGTGATCAACAGGGACGCTATGATCATTATCCGTTTCATGTTCATCTCCTTTCTTTAGTTTCCCCAAACTAAACCGTGGAGTCAGACTGAACTAACGCTATCCGCATGAGTGGTCAAATAGCCTGTTCACTGGCTACTTCTCCCGGCGGTATACCACCCCATCCTTCATCACGAACTTAACCTGACGGATACCCGAAATTTGGATCGATGGATCTCCGTCCACATTGATGATATCTGCCAACATGCAGGGCTTCAACAAGCCTACCTGCTGATTCACCGCACCCGAGGGAACAGTAAGTCCCGGTCCGGCAGCAATAATCTTATTTCCCTCCACCACCAAAGCCCTGCGCGTGCGCATTTGCTCGCCATCAAAAACCCTGTCTGCCGTCAGGTAATATTTAGTTTGCGTTAGTTGATAACAGGGGAAGGAAAAGGTTCCACTTGTACATACTACATTTATTTAATTGTCTACTTCAAAGCCTCTGCACATATCCCCTTAAGGTAACAAATTGTTGCATGCGTTCGTAAACCGGAATAAAGGCATTAACTTATCAGACAATCTTCAGATTATGAAACCATGGCTTCTGGTCCTCGCTTTGTTTTTCAGCGTTCCGTCTTTTGCACAACAACCCACCCGCATCACCTGGGACAGTTGGGGCGTG
>JBKCVJ010000100.1:0-46135 GCA_046317915.1 Sphingobacteriales bacterium | reverse complement strand
TGATTACCTTCAATCCAAACCTTTCTTTCACCAGGTTCAGTGCCTCTTCCGGGGATTTTGGCAGTTCCCATTCCCCGATTGCCCCTGACCCTATCCCTTCTCCCGGATTTCTTAGATCAACAAGATCGTAGGCAACCTCTTTATAGGGATGCGCCGCTTTCAGTGCGGCTACTATTAAAGCTTCCAGGTTTACAGGGTATACCACTTCGAGCTTTGTTTCTTCTTCGTAATGCCTTTTACCCGGGTCGCCAACAAATGGGTTCTCGCCCGGTCCGGCCTTAAAAAATCCTAAACCCTGAACACTAAATCCTATTTCCTGATAATTCCCAATTTGTCCGCCCCCTGCAGCAAAAATGGCTTCCCTGACCTGGTCAAGTTGCGCATGGGGAACAAAAGTATAAAGCTTGCGCAAGGTTCCCGGTTTGGGTGCCAGCACCCTAAGTTTAGTGAGTCCCAGTTTCTCCGCCATCATTCCATTAACCCCGTCCAGCACATTATCCAGGTTAGTATGGATGGCATATACTGCTATGCCGTTCCGGATGGCCCGAATCACGGTGGCACCTACATGATTGTCTGGGGAAATCCGTTTAAGTCCGTTGAAAATCAGGGGATGGTGGGCAACGATCAGGTTGGCCCCTTTGGCAACAGCCTCATCTACCACTGCTTCTGTTACATCCAGGGTCACCAGTACGCCCGTACATGTGTCTGCAGCCGTCCCGATGAGCAGGCCTGCATTATCATAAGGCTCCTGCAGGGATGGCGGTGCTACTGTTTCTAAAACGTTAATTATAGATCCTATCGTCATATTCAAGCCGTATCTGGAGGAAATGAAATTACTTTGAATAATTACATGAAGCTCATTTTTACCATTCTTCTTAATTTATTGGGGTCGATTGCCTTCGCCCAGACTGACAACTGGGACAACTATGTAGTGTCTGTCAATGAAAAGCCCGTCTCCGTGGTCGTAAACCTCGGACTCAGGGATCTGGCCCCGGCGAAAGAAAGACCATATGCCATCATCCTCCGGCTCAAATATCCTGACGTGGACGAAAAAGGCTTCCCTACGGTAGAAATGGCGGACGACCTGAACAAGCTGGAATCCATGCTGGAAGCAAGTTTGCAGAAAAGCAACGGCGCATGGTATGCGGGTCGGTTTACCCAACGTGGCCTTCGTGAGTTTTATTTTTATACCCTGGATACGGTTGACTATTTTAAATCCTGCGCTGCCGTTTTAGTACAGTTCCCAAAGTTCCCATGGCTGGTGAAAGCGGTGTACGACAAGGCCTGGTCAAACTATTTTGAGGTGCTTTATCCTCAGAATGAAGAAAAGGAAAAGCTTGAAAACCGGAGAACCATAGATGAACTTGTAAAAAAGGGGGATGTCAGCAGCAGGCAGAGACCCATCGACCATACCTTGTTTTTCAAGAGCGACTGGCATAGGAAACAGTTCCTGAAGGCAATAGAAGAGCCTGGTTTTAGAGTCATTGAGATGCCTGTCGAAAAATCAAATAATACCGAACAGGGATTCAAAATGGTACTTCGCAGGGATGATAGGCCAGAACTGCAAACCATGAATACCTTAACCATCTACCTGAGCCAGCTTGCCACCAAAAATGGGGGTCGTTACAGCGGGTGGAGCACCTTTGTGGTGAAAGGCTGAGCCAACGTTCTCAAGGGCTTAAGCATCAGATTATTGGCTAATTTCGTTGCCTGTTTAGTAGTACAATATTCAGGGTTCTGAATTCGTTAATCTTATACTAACAGTATACCATGACTAATAAACATCTCATTGCACTGATATTCATCCTGTTACCTGCAGGATTTCTTTTTAACGGTTGCTCCAAAGAAGATGTGCAAAAAGACATCATCCTGAAAGCTATGACCAGTGGGCGGTGGATTGTCTCTACCTTTACGGAGACTGGTTCGGATTTTTCAGCAGAATTCACACCCTGGGAATTCCAGTTTTTTGAGAATGAGACAGTACAGGCCATTAAGGGGGGCACCACCATCACGGGAAGCTGGACGGCCAATGCAGATGCCAGAACCATTACTGCAACATTTCCATCAGGAGACGCCACAGTTGCTCGTTTGAACGATACTTGGCTGATTTACAACAACACCTTCACGCTCGTTGAAGCCAACCCTCTGAATACCGCCAGAAATGCCTATCTGAAGCTCAATAAAAAGTAGGGTCAGAACATTTTTTTACAAAACATTGGTATTCCGCGAAATAAACCATGAACACCATCGTTATAGAAAAATGCTTGAAAAAGCATAATCAAATCAGTCCCAAACCAATAGTCACTTGAGAAACCTATATTTCAAACCCATCATCCTTGTGCTTATCTCTGCACTAATGGCTATCGGGGCCTATGCCCAGGTACCAAGAGCAGATTTCACAGCCACTTCTGCAGTCAGCGGATGCTCTCCCCTGATTGTGAATTTTCAGGATTTATCGACCGGCAGCCCCACTCAATGGACCTGGGATTTTGGCAATGGCACCATTGTGAATGTCCAGAATCCGGCAGCTCAGGCTTATACCTTACCTGGAACCTACACGGTTAGGTTGACGGTCAGAAATGCCAACGGCGTTGATTCCTTGGTGAAAGTTAACTATGTCACCGTGTTTCCCAACCCGGTTGTTGACTTCAGCGCAAGTCAGCTTTCCGGGTGCTTCCCATTAAACGCAACCTTCACGCCCAACATTACCCTACCAGGTGGTGGTTCTGTTGTGAAGTACGAATGGGGATTTGGCGATGGCGACTCGACGCAATTAGCCAATCCAACCCATGCCTATCGTTTTGACAACAACTTCAATGTCACCCTAAAAGTTACTACGGATCGGGGTTGTGTAAACTTCCTGACAAAAAACGGATACATCAATGTAACGCCCGGCGTAAGGCCAGCTTTTTATAATTCATTTGCAAGCGCGTGCAGACCTCCGGCAAATATTGACTTTTTCAACAATAGCGCTGGACCCGGCGCATTAAGCTATACGTGGAAATTTGGAGATGGAAATACCTCTACTGCTGCAAGTCCTTCACATGCGTATAATTCTTCCGGTAGTTTTCCGGTAACAATGATTGTCACCAGTTCTGCTGGTTGCTCAGATAGTTCCGTTGGTTCAATTGACATTCCCAATGCGAGCATTAGCTCGAGTATTTCGGCTCCGGATACAAGTTGTGTGGGCCAGTCCATACTCTTCACCAGCATTTCTTCCCCTGTTTCGGACAGCAGTGGATGGAAATTTGGGGATGGTACAGAATCTACCGGCGGTTCAGTCACAAAAGTGTACAGTACAACTGGTACCTACAGGATTACCTTAACCAACTTATTTACTTCATGCCTTGACTCTATATCCAAGAATATTGTGATCATTGACACTGCGGCAGTAAACTTTACTTCTAACGATACGGCAAGTTGCCGGGCACCTTACACGGTACAGTTCACTTCGCAGGCACCACAGGCCGCATCATATGCCTGGGATTTCGGCGATGGGAACACGTCCACAGTTGCCAATCCTGCGCACACTTATATGGCAGAAGGTTACTACCGTGTAACCCTGACCATCACCAACAGAAAAGGTTGTACAAGTAAGCGGATCAAATACAATTTCATCAAGATCGCTGCACCAACCATCCGGTTTGTGAATCTTCCGGATAGTGGTTGCGCGCCTTTGACGGTTAATCCCAATGCATTGATTGTTGCACCAGATGGCGTGGCCAGTTATTTCTGGAACTTCGGAGCTTCTACCAGCACGGCGGCAAACCCAAGCATCACGTATAATACTACAGGGACATATGGCATCAGCCTGGCTGTTACAACACGTGCCGGTTGTTTACAAACACTTTCTTTGCCAACAGCCATTAAAGTGGGTACAACACCAACGGCTAATTTTTCTGCCAGCCCGCTGCTTTCCTGTGCGGCAGACTCTGTTTCTTTTACCGATCTGTCAACGGGTACTGTGACGGGCTATCTCTGGGATTTTGGAGATCCAGGCAGCTCCAATAATTTTTCGGTAGCCAAAAATCCTAAACACCTGTATTCAGATACCGGCAGGTTCTCGGTAACGCTTCGCGTCTTCAACAATGGTTGCGAAAACAGGATTACCAGAACCAACTACATCAGAACCTATGGTGCTGTTGCCAATTTTGATTTCCAGGTGAACTGTAACCTGAACAGGCGTGAAGTACAGTTCCTTGACAAATCCATCAATGTTGTGACCAGACTGTGGGATTTTGGAGACGGAAACACATCAACAGCCGTTAACCCTACCCATACTTATGCTGCATTCGGATATTATGTAGTTACCCTCACTGTTTCTGACGGAACCTGTAACTATGTGTTTAAAAAGCCCGTAAAAGTGGTGAATGAAAACGCCAATTTCACCGTGTCACCCACCACGCTTTGCCGAGGTGCAAATACTACCTTCCGTGCCAATGCAATTGACTCAAATATACTCAAGTATGAATGGGATTTTGGTACCGGCATGCTGATGCCGGGCAATGACACCATGCAGGTTACATTTGATACCCCAAGGGTATACAATACCGTGCTTGTCATTACAGACATCAACGGTTGTACCGATACCGTAACCCGGGCAATTGGTGTAGGTGGTCCCCGTGCAGCCTTTACGGCCATCAACCCCACAGGTTGTGTAGGAAACACCGTTAACTTCAATGATAATTCACTGAACGATGGCGTGAATGCGATCGTCAGCAGGATGTGGAGCTTTGGCGATGGTGTAACCCAGACCATCAATACGCCACCTGTTTCCCACCAATACAATACCACGGGCTTCTTTAATGTTATGCTTAAGGTCACAGACGCGGTGGGATGTGCAGACAGTATGGTGCAGAACAGCCTGGTTGTAACCACAGCTCCCCGTGCCAGCTTCACTTCACCGGATTCTCTGTCATGCCCTGGCAGGAATGTACAATTCCTTACTACGTCTACAGGTGTTAACCTTGTTCATGCGTGGACCTTCGGTGATGGCAAATTCAACAATGGTGCCCCCAACCCAAGGAACACTTTCAATGCGCCCGGTCAGTACAGTGTGAAACTTTTGGTCAGGGACAGATATGGTTGTGCGGATTCCATCACAAGGGTTAATTACATTAACATCGATACCCCATTTGCAGCATTCACTGTGAGCGACAGTACCATCAACTGTCCTCCATTGATCGCCCTGTTCCAGTTCACTGGCCGTTACAACCGGAGTATACGTTGGGACTTCGGGGATGGTGACGCTGCGTTGAACAAAGACACCGCCACTAAATTCTATGGTATCCCAGGCACTTACCGTGCACAACTGGTGGTTACCTCTCCTGGCGGATGTACGGATACAGCGTTTAAAAATATTAGGATCTTTGGACCCAGTGGTACACTTAACTATTTACCTGCAAACGGTTGTGCTCCGTTGACCATCAATTTCACCCTTTCTACGAAAAATACAGACAGTGTGAAATGGTTCTTCGGCGATAACAGTGTAAGTATTGGCAAAGACACCATCATCTCACATACATATCTAGACAGGGGTACTTATCGTCCTGTCGTATTCCTGAAAGACGTAGTAGGTTGTGAATATCCGATCACGTTGAATGACTCTATCAAAGTAGTGGATATCACTCCGCAGTTCGTCGTGGATAATAAACAGATTTGCGATGCTGGATTTGTAAGGTTCAGGGACTCTACGATCACCAATGGATCGATCCTGGGATGGAGTTGGGATTTTGGTGACGGTGGAACCGGAACCGGTCCTGCACCGCAGCATTTTTATTCTGCTCCCGGATTGTACAGCGTCAAGCTTCGGGTTACCACTGAATTTGGATGTACAGATTCTATCACATTACCCAACAGTGTACGCGTGGTAAAATCACCTGTAACTGCCATCAATTCGGTAGATACCGTTTGTCAAAACAGGAACATCACATTTTCAGGCGTAGTGGTAGTGCCAGACACATCGGCACTTAAATGGAAATGGAATTTTGCAAATGGCGATTCGTCTATCTTGCAAAATCCGCCCGCGCAACCTTATACTGTTCCTGGAACATTTACGGTAAGGCTGATTACCACCAACAGCAGTGGTTGCCAGGATACGGCCTTGAAAGTGATCACTGTACATCCATTGCCAAACCTTAACGCAGGACTGGATACTACAATTTGTCTCGGACAGTCGATAGTGCTGAATCCAACAGGAGCCGCCAGCTATATTTGGCTTCCACCCACTTCCACATTAAGCTGTACAAACTGTGCAAGTCCAAGAGCAACACCAACAGTGACAACGGTTTATAATGTCCGCGGTGTGAGCGCCCAAGGCTGTAGTGTGAATGATTCAATCAGGGTGACCGTGGTTCAACCATCCACTGTGGTGGCACCGCCTGCAGATTCACTCTGTATAGGTCAGGGTACCCAACTATTTGCCAGAGGAACGCAGGTCTATAGCTGGAGTCCGAGCACTGGTCTCAGCAACCCTAACTCATCCAGCCCCACCGTAAGGCCCACCGCTACCACTACATATGTAGTGACGGGTTCAGATGCCAGAGGATGTTTCGTCACCAGGGATTCTGTAACCATCTCGGTGTTCCCTTACCCGGTATTTGATCTCGGACGTGATACCACCATTACCGTTGGCTCTTCGGTTCAACTGAATCCCAACAGGTCAAATGATATCACCAGCGTCATCTGGAGCCCAACTACAGGCTTGAGTTGCACAGATTGTCCGGATCCGTTGGCCACCCCGAAACAGCGGACCACCTACACAGCAACGGTTACTAACAACGGAGGCTGTGTAACCAAAGATGAACTGACGATCTTTGTTATTTGTAACAATGAAAACATATTCATTCCGAATACCTTCTCTCCCAATGGCGATGGCATGAACGATCTGTTCTATGTCAGGGGCAGAGGTCTCACCAAGATCAGGTCCATAAAGATCTTCAACAGGTGGGGGCAGCAAATCTTTACACAAAATAATGTGATTGCCAATGATACCGGAGCGGGATGGGATGGCACATTTAAAGGACAACCACTGTCGCCGGAAGTATATATATACATTGTAGAAGTAGTGTGCGAGAATAATGCACTCATCATGTTGAAAGGAGACGTAATGCTTGTTAGATAGATAAAACCCCAATATCCCTTGAAAAAATTAATCACATACAGGATCCTTGCAGTAGTTGCGCTGGCAACTGGATTGCAACTCGCTGCGGCAGCGCAGGACCTGCAATTCTCACAGTTCTTCGAATCACCTTTGCTGAGGAATCCATCCCTCGCAGGCTTGTTTGATGGAGATGTGAGGGTCCAGGGCGTATACCGAAATCAGTGGAGCTCAGTTTCGAATCCCTACCAGACCGGATCACTCAATGCTGAGTATAAGTTCCCGGTAGGGAAAGGTGACGACTTCTTTACTGCTGGCGTACAGTTAATGTTTGACAGGGCAGGTACTGTTGCCTTAACCACTACGCAGTTTCTGCCCGCGGTGAACTTTCACAAATCTCTTAGCGGATCCAGGAACACTTATCTGTCCCTTGGATTTATGGGCGGTGTGGTGAGCAGAAGGCTTGACCCCTCCCGGATGACCACCAACAACCAGTATGATGGATTTTCCTATAACGGCTCTCTCCCTACCGGAGAAGTGTTTCAGGCAAATTATTCCTATCTGGATATGAATGTGGGGATGAGTCTTAGTACTACGCTTGGTGCCGATGAGCAACACCTCATCTTTGGTGGAATTGCCTACCATCACTTCAATAAACCTGTCAACGCATTCTACCAGAACATCAACCACTTGCCTAAATGGGTATTATCTGGTGGCCTTAAGCTCAATGCAGATTTCATGAGCTATTGGACCTTTCAGGGTGATTATTACAGACAAGGACCCCATCAGTCTGCCATTGCCGGCGTTACCTATTCAAGAAAGTTTGGCGATGAAGACATTCCAAATTACGTACTCCATTTTGGAAGCTATTATCGTTACAAAGATGCAGTTATCCCGGTGGTGAAATTAGATGTGTTCCCATTATCGATCTCTTTCAGTTACGACATAAACGTCTCAAAGCTCCGCACAGTGAGTATGGGCCGCGGCGGATTCGAAACTGCCGTTACCTATATCAATTATCTGAACAACGATAATTCATCCAAAGATAAAACGAAATGCCCTAAGTTCTAGGCTTTAGTGTTGAACCAAAATGCTGTTTACTTGTTACCCGGTAAATTCATCAACATGATCAGCGTTGGACAAACCGCTCCGGATTTCAGTTTATTCAGTTCAGAAAAAACCAAGGTTAGCCTGCAGGAATTTAAGGGTAAAAATGTTTTGTTGCTTTTTTTCCCGCAGGCATTTACGTCAGTTTGCACGGCTGAACTTTGCAGCGTGCGGGATAACATGCAGCAATATGCCAACCTGAATGTGCAGGCCATCGGCATTTCTGTGGATTCTGTTTTCACCCTCGCAAAATTCAAGGAAGAACAACAATACAATTTCCCGCTGCTTTCAGATTTCAATAAAGAAATAAGTGGCGCCTATGGTTCCCTTTATGCAGATTGGATCCTTGATATGAAGGGTGTTTCCAAGCGATCTGCTTTTCTCATTGATCGTGAAGGTGTTATACGTTACGCGGAAGTCCTCGATAATCCCGGGGAGCAGCCGAATTTTCAGGCAATACAGGAGGCTATTTCAGCGTTACAGTAGTGGAAACATAGCTCCCAGGCGAAAAAAAACAGAACAAGCTGGGAATCGTGGGTCTAAGTGATGCAACAAAGCTTGCAAAAGCAAGGGGTTGTCATTACTTTAAATTATCCTTACTTTTGTAACGATGAGGGTTTTTACAATTCTGCTCTTATTAACACTATCCGGTACCGTCGCCATGTCGCAAGACAGGGTGCCGCAGCTGGGTGTGCCTGTGCAGGCAGTGCGTATGATCCGCTTCTACCCCAACCCCGCTTCTACGTTCATCAACATCGAACCTCAAAAGGCAATGGCCAGGGGTTATAGTTTTCAAGTCTACAATTTCCTCGGAAAAAAAGTAGCCGATCTTCAGGAAGTCACCAGCAGAATCCGTATTGATCTTTCCAACTTCAGCCGTGGAATTTATATCTACCAGCTGAAAGATGCCACAGGTAAGGTAGTGGAGAGTGGGAAGTTTCAGGTAGAGAAGTAATAGGGGGAGTGTTTAGGGGGAGTGTTTAGGGGGAGTGTTTAGGGGGAGTGTTTAGGGGGAGTGTTTAGGGGGAGAAATACAAGCAATTAGCGTTTAAAATACTGATGGTGTTCACGATTGTGAGCACCATTTTTGTTTAATGTCAAACGCACAAAATTGGATTGTTGAAGACTTCGCTTTCAAACAACAGGCATTGATTTTTATCATATCAAAAGCCTTTCCTAAAGAAGAGATGTACAGTCTTACTGACCAGGTTAGAAGAAGCTCGAGGTCTGTTTGTGCAAATATTTCCGAATCCGTTGGAAAAAAAAGATATCCTGCGCACATGATTCTGAAACTTACGGACGCAAGTGCAGAAAACAGAGAAACAGGAACTTGGCTCGATATTATTCAAAATTGCGAATACGCGTCATATACAGAATTGATAGAAATTAGAAACCTTAACACACAAATCAGCAAGCTTCTTTATTACATGATCAATAATCCCCAGAAATTCTCCCTAAAATCTCAACCCTAAGACTAAAGACTCACCCTTAAGACTCACCCTACAAAACCTGCACAATCAGGAACTTCAAATAATGCGTATTCTCTAACCCACGGATGATAGGGTGATCTGCAGACTGACTCTGATAAACCACCTGGCGAAGTTTGCGGCGGGCATCCCAGGCCGCCATATGGATCGTCTCCAGGAAAAGATCGGATTGAACAAGGTTTGTGCAAGAGGAGGTCACTAAAAATCCGCCAGGTTTTACGAGCTTCATACCCCGCAGATTGATCTCCTTGTATCCGGTAATTGCCTTCTGGATATTGTCCCTTGTTTTGGTAAAGCTAGGGGGATCAAGCATAACTACGTCCCATTGTTTGCCTTCTTTTGTCCATTGTTTCAAAATATCAAAGGCATTTACTTCCATGAAGGAAGCAATTTTATCCAGTCCGTTCAATGCAGCATTTCGCTCCGCCTGCGCCACCGCGTTAGCAGAGATATCCAGGCCCAGCACGGATTTTGCGCCATACTTCGCGGCATGTAGTTCAAAAGTTCCTGTATAACAAAATGCTCCCAGCACATCAGCGTCTTTGACGATATGTTGTATCGCGCGGCGATTGTCTTGCTGGTCCAGAAAATATCCGGTCTTCTGTCCGTTCTCGATGTCCACATTAAACTTTAACCCGTTTTCATTAATCACAATTTTGGTATCAAACGGCGCACTGAGAAATCCTTTGTGCTGTTGCATACCTTCCAACTCGCGGACAGGTACATCGTTCCTTTCATAGATGCCTTTGGGCTTGAATATTCTCTCCAGGGCCTGTACAATCTCAGGCTTCCACTTATCGATCCCAACCGCAAGGGTCTGGATCACGAAGTAGTCGTTGAATTTATCAATGATCAGCTGGGGTAGCTCATCGGCCTCCCCAAAAATTAACCGGCAATTTTCATGGTAACCTAATTTCTGCCGGTAGGCCCAGGCCTGCGCAATGCGGTCATGGAAAAATGCCGCATTGATCTCATCGGTCTTTTTCCTCGTCAGCAATCGTACAATGATCTGCGAGCGGTCATTGAAGTAACCCTTGCCCAAAAACTTGCCGTCTCCTGTTTCCACAGTAACAATATCACCCGGTACAGGAGCACCATGCACCTGTTGCACTTCGTTGGCAAAAATCCAGGGATGCCCATTCAATACACGATGGCCAATTTTGTTTCGAAGGGTGATCTTTAACATGGTGCAAAAGTAAGGATATCAAAATCCTCTTATCTTTAAAAAAATTACTTGTATGCGTGCTTCAGGTTTGTTCATCCGGTTTGGTTCGATGATAATTATTCTCGCTATGCTGGCATCCTGTGCTGCTTCAAAACGCCAGGAAGGATATTTGTACAAACCTGCATACGCGGGACCGGATATGCACGGAGGAGGTGGAGGGTTGGAGGTTGGAGAACAGGTGGAAGGTGCAGGGTTGAAGGTGGAAGATGAAGGGGCGTTAAAGGAGCTGGTGGCAACGGGAATCAGTGTGCAGGCTGAACAAAAATCCGCACCTGAATTTAAAACTACCGTTCGCGAAATGGCGCATCAATATGGAGAAAAGCGCCAGATCAGGTATTCCGAAAAACAACTGAAGAAGCTTGACCGCATCGCGGTTAAGCTGGAAAAACAACACCAAAAGAAACAGGGACCCGATGTAACCTGGGGACCGTCCAACAACCTGGAATGGGCCATTCTGGGCGCGGCCGCCGTTGGTCTTTTTGTAGGGATCTTCGGGATTGGATTCGGCTGGGCCATCTTTCTGTTGGCCGCTCTCGCCTACCTGTATTTCAAATTATTGCATAATAATTGACAATTTGGCTTATCTGACCGCATTGGCAAGCGTTTTGACATCTCTAGCAGAACGCTAAAAAGACAACAATGGTAGAAAAAGAGGAACAAGGGGGTGATGCTGATCAAATCCAGCCTGAAGAAATGTCCATGGATATGAATGCCGATGAGAACATCGCCGGAACCCACCATCTCCATGATGAAATGACAGAAGATTCTGCCCTGGACAAGCTGGAAGCGGAAATCCAGGAGCAAAAAGATAAATACCTTCGATTGTATGCGGAGTTCGACAATTACAAGCGCCGGACTTCCAAGGAAAGGCTTGAATTGGTTCAGACTGCCGGAAAAGAAGTGATCCAGAGCCTGCTGGAGGTTATGGACGATGCGGACCGTGCAGAAAAACAGCTTAATCATACCGATGACCTGAAGCAGATCCGGGAAGGTATTAACCTCGTGTTTCATAAACTTCGCTCCACGCTCCAAAACAGGGGCCTGAAGGAAATGCAGAGCATCGGTACCCCCTTCAATCCGGATATTCACGAGGCCATCACGGAGATTTCGATGCCCGGTAACGAGGGAAAAGTGGTGGACCAGGTGGAGAAAGGATATTTCCTGAACGATAAAATCATCCGCTTCGCGAAAGTGGTGGTGGGCAAATAACCACAGAACCCCAATTCAGTTATGGCGAAAAGAGATTTTTACGAGATTTTGGGCGTTGCCAAAAGCGCCACGGCCGATGAGATCAAAAAAGCTTATCGGAAGGTGGCGATGCAATACCACCCGGACCGCAACCCCGGTGATAAAGCTGCGGAGGATAAATTCAAGGAAGCGGCGGAGGCGTATGAAGTGCTGAGCGATCAGGAGAAGCGCGCGCAATATGACCGTTTTGGTCATGCCGGCATGTCCGGTGCGGGCCGTGGTGGCTACGGTGCTGGCGGTGGCATGAATATGGACGACATCTTCAGCCAGTTCGGGGATATTTTCGGGGACGATATCTTTGGAAGCTTTTTTGGTGGCGGCCAGGCTCGTGGACGTGGACAAGGCGGCAGGCCGAGAGGCTCGCGCGGTTCTAACCTCCGTATTAAGATCAAGCTTACCTACGAAGAAATCGCCAAAGGCGCTGCAAAAACCGTCAAGGTCAAGAAATATGTTACCTGTACCTCCTGCAGTGGCAGTGGTGCAAAAGATAAAAATGCGGTTCAAACCTGCGCCACCTGCGGCGGCAGTGGCCAGGTCAGAAAGGTGACCAACACCTTCCTTGGCCAGATGCAAACGGTGACCACCTGCCCTACCTGCGCCGGCGAAGGCAGCACCATCACTCACAAATGTGGCAACTGCAAAGGTGAAGGAAGAGTATATGGTGAAGAGACCGTAACCCTTGATATCCCAGCTGGCGTACAAGAAGGTATGCAGCTTAACCTCAGTGGTAAAGGCAATGCCGGTGAACGCGGCGGAGCGCCTGGTGACCTGATCATCCTCATCGAGGAAGAACAGCACGGCCAATTACAAAGAGATGGTCTGAACGTGGTTTTTGACCTTCACATCTCTTTCCCTGATGCTGTCTTCGGAACTCAACTCGAAGTACCCACTATTGACGGAAAGGCGAAGATCAAAATTCCTGCTGGCACACAGAGTGGAAAGATATTCCGCCTGAAAGGCAAGGGATTCCCTTCCATTAACAATCATTATGAAAAGGGAGACCAGCTGATCCATGTTAATGTGTGGACGCCACAGCATGTATCGTCTGAAGAAAAACAGGCCCTTGAAAAAATGCAGCACTCATCAAATTTTGAACCTAAGCCGGAGAAGAATGAAAAGAGCTTCTTCGACAAGGTAAAGGAGATGTTTGGCTAGAGTTTTTTCTTCTTCAGTGGTGCATAAATTTTCTGTGCTTTCAGCACCAGATCCAAAAATTCTTTCTGGAGATTGTTGTTCAGGTCTGCACTTTTTTCCGTGATGGAAACGAGGTCTGGCCAGCTTGCGTTTCGGGTGTATTCCGAATTCCTGAGCAAAGCGCCCATCAGTGATACAGATGCTGCAAAACGAAGGATGGGTCTTGCTTCGCCAAATTCAAGGTAATTGTAAGGGCAGGTAAAATATGAGTAACGATCATTGGTTTGCTCAGGGAACTTATAGTGCATCTTAATTTTTGCGATGGACTTTGTCATGGTTCCGCTTCCCATCGCCTGGGTGTTTTCCTGTGTAGGCGTAAGTTCAAACAAGGCAATGACAGAATGCCCGCTGCCAATTTCTCCTCCCTCCAGTTGACTGGATGAATCGGCAAGTGCTGCGCGTTTGTTATCGAACCCAATCAAACGATAGGCTTTCACCAGGTCTGGATTGAACTCAACATTCATATATACATCATCTGCTGCTGAGAAAAGGGTTTGTGTCAGCTCTTTCACCAACACCTTCTCCCCCTCCTGTTCAGTATCCAGGTAGGCAAAGTTTCCATTACCTTTTTTTGCCAATACTTCAATTTTAGAATCCTTATAATTACCCATACCCACACCCAGGCAGGTAAGGTAGATCCCGGTTTGTTTCATACGGGTAATCAATTCTTCCAGTTGTTTCTCGTTGTTCTGGCCAACGTTGAAATCACCGTCAGTTGCAAGGATCACGCGGTTGTTGCCTCCTTTGATGAATTTGCTTTCAGCAAGTTTATAGGCCTGCAGGATACCGGCTTCACCGGGTGTAAATCCACCTGCCTCGAGGTTCTCGATGGCATCATAAATTTTCTTCTTTTCTTCCCCGCTGGTTGGTGTCAGCATCACACCCACCACGCTGCCGTAAACAACGATGGATACCGTGTCAATGGGTCTCAGATTTTCCACAAGCTTCCGGAATGATGATTTAAGGAGGGGAAGCCGATTGGGCATATCCATCGATCCCGATACATCGATCAGAAACACCAGGTTGCTCGGGGGTACTTTATCCAGCTGTAGTTTCCTGGTATTGATCTGTAAAAACAACAACTGGTTACCCGTTGTCCATGGACAGGAAGTCAATGAAGACTCAACTTTAAAAACACTGTCTTTCGGTGGGTCATCGTAGTTGAAATTAAAATAATTAAGCATTTCCTCTATACGTACGGCGTCTGGAGGAACCTGGCTGTTCATGGTGAGAAAGCGCCGGATGTTACTATAAGATGCCCGGTCTACATTAAGGACAAGGCTGGTATTGGGATATTTTGCCGCCTGTATGATATCATTCTCAATAATCGTGTTATATGTTTCTTCACCGGCTACCCATTGCTTGTCTGCCTTCAGCCGCATGTCAGAGGTTACTGATAATAAGGTATGCTTTTGCAGACTTGCTGTAAACGGCTGCATCTTCATCTGCAGGGATTGAAACTTGGAAGTGTTCACTCTTACATGCAGAGGTTCATATCCTTCCAGGTAAAAGCTGAGGCTATCCGATACTTTGGAACTGAGGATACCGAAAGAACCGCCCACACCTGTTGCATAGGGCAGGCTGGTTGAGTGGAGAATGATCTTTACATTCTGCAGTCCGTTGTTCTTTTCATCTTTAACCTCACCACGTATATAATATTGCGCCATCAGGAGAGACGGCAACAGCAGAATAAGGGTCAGTATAAAATGAAATCGTTTCAAGTAAGCGTTTTAAGGAACCGTTCTGGTGTGGTCGTTTAACTTAGGCCTCGCCCAGCGTAAGCTGATAGATCTCCGGTAAGTTACGACCATAACCATCATAATCTAAGCCATAGCCTACAACAAACCTATCAGGTATCGTAAAACCAAGGTAATCAATGCCAACAGGGAATACCATACTTTCAGGCTTGTGGAGCAGTGCACAGATCTTAAGTGATCTTGGTTGCTGGTGCTCCAGTTGAGGCAGGAAGGCGTGCATGGTTTTACCTGTATCAATGATATCTTCCAGGATGACAACATCTCTCTCATGAAGATCAACATCCAGACCAATGGAAGTGATAACGTTGCCTGTAGATTTGGTGCCTTTATAGGAAGCGAGTTTGATGAAACAAATCTCGGCAGGAATGCTGATGTGTTTGAAGAGGTCAGCTGCAAAGATAAATGAGCCGCTGAGGATAGCTATAAACAGGGGATTTTTCCCCTGGTAGTCTTCTTCCAGTTGCCGGGCGAGTTTCTTTACAGCAGTCTCAATTTCCGAGGCACTGATATAAGGTGCGAATTCCTTATCACGAACCCGAATCGTTTTCATCAATTTACGTGTTGGGCGAAGGCGAGCCTGGGACGTCCAGGTGCTTCGGCTTTCAAATATAGTTTTTCTCCAATGGCCGGCTTCATCTCCATGCTAAGTTGATTGTATTTCAACAAGCTTTCCAACCGGATCCCTTCTTCCTGTGCTATGGAGTAGAGATCATCACCCTCAGCAAAAAGCCTGAACTCTTTGCTTCCTTGCTTACGCTTCCTTTGCAAGTAAAGCAATTGGCCATTCACAACAGTCTCCTGGCTGGAAGGCAAATCATTGAATTCCTGCAACCAGTCAACCGTTAAAGCATATTTCCTGGCTACATCCTTTAATGAAGTACCTGGTGCGGCCCAGATGACCTTCGTATCATTGATACGAAATTCACCCAAAGGATAATTCACTTCGTTCTTATCCACCGCTTTCGGATCAGCGACCGAATTTGAAGTGGGCGAATCAAGATATGCTCCGGAAGTTCCGGTTCCGCCCGCTGCAATAGCCATATCCGGACCTGTGATCCTACCCATGGCAATCAGGGTATAATCATTCAGGGAATAGGTTTCTATATACTTGATCAGGATGTAAGCGTATTTTGGGTTGGTGGCATAACCCGCAGCGCGAATGCCGTGGGACCATGCTTTATAATCTGCCGGATCCAGTTTGAACAAATGGGCATATCGCGGGGTCTGGGCCAAATAGTCTGAGTGATCACGATAGGAATCTTCCGCACTCTCGTACTTTCTGAAACATTCACCTTTTGCGTCATCATCATGATACACCTTCTCCCCCGTCCAGCTGGATTTGCATTTGATCCCGAAATGGTTGTTGGAACGCATCACCAGATTGCTCCTTCCGGCTTCAGTTTCAAGGATACCCTGTGCAAGGGTGATGGACGCTGGCACACCGGAGCGCTGCATCTCCGCCATGGCGAGATCCTTATAATTATTGATATACGCCGTGATGATCTCAGGCGTCAGCTGCGCACTGACCTGGCAGGTCATCCAAACAGCAATGATCAATAAGTACGATTTCTTCATTCGTGATTTATTTTTTCCGGATGAGCATCAACCCATCCCTGACGGTCATCAAAACATTTTCCGTACGAGGGTCTGCCTGTACATGCTGATTAAAAGCATGTATGGCCTTCGCACTTTTGCCCTTCACCTCTTCCTCCAAAACCTGCCCATGAAACAACACATTGTCTGCTATCATAAAACCACCGCTTCGCATTTTTGGAAGGACTGCTTCATAATAAAGGACGTAATTTATCTTATCTGCGTCCAGGAACACGAGGTCCCATTCTTCTTTTAACGTTTCTATAATGGGTAACGCTTCACCTACATGTTGTATTATCCTGTCCCTGAATGAACTGCGATTAAAGTACCCTACTGCCGTCATTGCATCGGATTCCCGCTTTTCTATGGTATGCAGGATTCCGTTTTCAGCCATCCCCTCCGCCAGGCACAGGGCACTATACCCTGTCATCGTCCCAATCTCCAAAACACGCAATGGCCGGATCATAGTGCTCAACAGCGCAAGTACCCTACCCTGCACATGACCGCTAAGCATGTGAGGCTCAGGGTGTTGAGTGGCCGTAAATGCCGAAATGCCGGCCAAAAGCCCCTCCTCTGCCGAGGTAAATGCTGCGGCATAGTCATTTGCTTTCTCGATGATCCAGTCCAAACCGCTACAAAAATACAGGATTGTTTAAGAAATCACAGGTTTTCGGGAAATCAGCCATAGCCCGATAAAGGTAAGCAAGCCATTGAGGATCAGCAGCTCAAGACCGATCTCAAATCCGCCAAAGAGGCTGGCCTGGTACTTGTCAACCAGAAAACAAATGATGGGCGAGATCACCGCCACAACGGGAACCAGCCGATCATTCACCACCCTTTTGGTCAGGATGCCAAAAGAAAACAGCCCCAGCAAAGGTCCATAGGTATAGCCCGCTACTTTCAGGATGACCCCGATCATACTTGGACTATTGATCTGGTGGAACACCATCACGAAAAACAGGAAGACGGCAGCAAAAGTGAGGTGTACCCGCTGACGGGTCTTTTTCTTCTCTGCTTCTGATAAATCATCCCTGCGTTGGATGCCCAGGATATCGATACAAAACGAAGAGGTCAACGCCGTGATGGCACCATCGGCACTTGGAAACAATGCAGAGATCAGCGCAATGATGAAGATCACGGAAACAGCCGGCGGCATATGACCCAGAGCGATTTCCGGAAAGATCTTATCCCCTGTTGCCGTTACACCCAATGATTTTCCATAGATGTATAACAGGCCGCCCAAGAATAAAAAGAGTAGGTTGACCACCATCAAAACAGCGGCAAAACTGATCATGTTTTTTTGTGAGTCCTTCAGGGTTTTTACACTGATGTTTTTTTGCATCATCTCCTGGTCCATCCCCGTCATGGTTATGGTGATAAATGCGCCTGCCAGTATCTGTTTAAGAAAAAATAATTTTGATGAAGGATCAGTCACAAACATATTGGTGTAACCAGCATCCGTCATGGCCTGCAAACCTTCGCCAACACCATAATTGAGCGCCTTCAGGATGTACCATACACAAACCAGCAGACCAATCAGCATGCCGGAGGTCTGTAGCGTGTCTGTCCATACAATTGTTTTCACACCCCCTTCATAAGTATACAACAAGATCATCACCAGGATGATGAGTGTGGTGAGCCAAAAGGGGACTTCGAAACTGGTGAGGATGGCATCCTGAAGGATCTTCACCACCAGGTAAAGCCTGGCCGTTGCGCCTAGGGTTCTGGACAAAATAAAGAACGATGCGCCCGTTTTATAAGACTTGAAACCCAAACGGGTGCTGAGGTAGTTGTAGATCGATGTGAGGTTGAGACGGTAGTACAATGGCAACAACACATAGGCAATCACAAGGTATCCAAGAAAATAACCGATCACGATCTGGAAGTAAGTAAATGCATCCCTGCCCACGGCTCCGGGTACACTCACAAATGTGACCCCTGACAAGGAAGTGCCGATCATTCCAAAGGCCACCAGCATCCAGTTAGAGTTCTTATTGCCGATGAAGAAAGAATCATTATTGGAATTCCGGGATGTATACCAGGCAACGCCCAGCAGCAACAGGAAATACGCGATCACGTAGGAGAACAGCAGTGTTGGAGACATTAAAATGGAGTTGGTTCACTAAAAGTTGAAGCCAAATGTAACGAATGCACGCTTGCCATAAGGCGAGAGGTCATTCTGCAATACATCATACTGGATCATCGCAACCATTGCGCCGCTGCGGCCCGTAGGAATGGCCACACCACCGCCCAACAAAAGGGAGGGAACAAATTGACCCGGCTGCTTCACCTCTAAATTCCCGGGATCTTCCGAGATCTTGCCCCAGGCATAATTTAGTTCAGGCTGTACGTTCGCCATCAAAAACTTGAACAGGTTGAGCCTTCCGAAAATATTCAAACCCGCATAGCCATAATTGGATTTCTGGGTGTAACTGCCGTAGTTGATCTTATTGCTTTGGTAAATAAAATTCACGCCGGTACCTGCGGAAAACGTTGGCGTAACCCTGTACCCCACTTGCGGAGAAACATTGATAAACGTGAAATTCCCAAATGAAGCGCCAAAATTGCCACCGAAGAACAACCTGGAAGGATCCAGACCTCCTTTTTTCTCAGGAACCGTACCCTCTTGCGCGAATACCTGTGTTGACGCTATGACACAGATGAGCAGAAACCATTTCTTCATCATATGCTGTTTTGGTAAAAATAGCCAGATTAACGGAAATTAGGGCAGAGGCTTTGCCTGATGTCTCCATTATATTCATTGTAGAATCCCTGGTAGCCAAGGAAGAACTCTGTGGCTCCAAATCCGCTGTTATAGTTGCGCAGGGCTGAAGTGGTAGCATCATAAGAGAACATGAAACGGAATTGCTTCCATTGATAACCAATCATAGGAATAAATGCATCGCCCGCACGATAGTACAAACCTCCAATCAGCTGTTGCTCACCGTCCCCTGAAATATTGTAATTGGCATGCATACCCAGGGAAAATTCTGATGCCCGTGTTTGCATACTGAAATAAGCTCCGGGGCTGATGATCCACTGATCATTCAATTTCATGATCGCGTCAATGAAGGCAATATATCGTGGTTGCAATCTGTTATTGTAAGCCGGAGTACTGGTGAAAAAAGACTCCTTGGGCTTATTGACATGATGCACGGACACGCCCGTATGTACATACAGATCGTCAGTGGGAAACCAGGCGTAGTTCAACCCGATCTGCATATCGAAATAAGTGATATTGTTGGTGTTGAAGTTCTCACCAGATGGGAGGCCGGTCTCAAAGAATTTACCGTTCCACTGGCTATCAAAAGTGAACTTGGAAAAATCTACCCGCTTGTTGGCAGCCCCCACATTAAAGCCTACACTAAGCAGGCCGGTATTGCCCAGCATCTGGTGATAGGCCGCTGATGCATATACCTTGGTGGAACGCAGATTACCAGATCCTGCCACATCACTGAGGATCATACCGCCAAGGCCAACCCAGCCTGTTTCAAACCGATCCCTGAACACCTGCGCATCACCATAAATACTCATCGTTTTAAAAGGTACAGGAACGCTGGTCCATTGGCTGCGATAGTGCGCACCGATCCTGTAATCAGATTCCGGAAGAAACCCCGTATTCGCCGGATTGGTGGTGAGTGGAGAATTGAAAAACTGGGAGAAATGAAGATCCTGGGCGCGCATCGTGTTGCTGAGCACCAAACCAAAAAATCCCGCTATGACCCATCGCATGCGCATCTCTCTCAATTTACCTCAATAATGTTATGTCACCTTTCTTTGTTGCCCTGGAACCGTCAAAGAATTCAATCTCCAGTGTATAAGCATAAGCATCCATCGGTTGCAAAACACCTTTATACTTTCCATCCCAGCCAATGCTGGTGGTCAGGGATTGGAACACCATCAAACCCTGCCGGTTATAGATCCTGAAATTCATCTTGGCAATTCCAAATCCCCGCACATATACCCGATCATTGATTCCATCACCATTTGGTGTAAATGCATTCGGCACATCCACTCCCGGGTTAATAAGCGCTGGAACTACCTGACACACGGTATCTGTACAACCAAACGTATTGATAGCTACCAAACAAACGGTAAAATCACCGGTAGCATTGAATTGATGAATAGGGTTCACCTGCGTTGAGCTGTCGCCATCACCAAAGTTCCATTTATATGACACCGCTCCCGTGGAATTGTTTGTGAATTGTGTAGGCGTATTTTCCTGCGAAGGATTCGGGCTATATGAGAAATTAGCTACGGGCTTTGGATTAACACGTATGGTTGTCCGGAAGGTATCGGATACATTACAGGTATTCGGATCCACGGCAATCAGGATGATGGTATACGTACCCACATTATTGTAAACTTTGTTAGGTGGCGTTGCACCAGTGAAGGTTGTTCCATCCCCGAAATCCCAGAAGAAATCCTGACCGGCTTCAGATGTGTTGGTGATCACGGCATTATATGGTGCACAACCGGTGCTGGGCGTAGTGAAGCCGGCAACCACATTAGGCGCAACACGTAAAGTCTTCACTGCTGAATCCGGGAAGTTACAATAGCTGGTATCCTGCATGAACAATTTCACGTTGTAGGTACCTGGAGACCGGAAGGTATGATTCACACTACCATTTCCAGTTACAACCGGAGGGGTATTGTCGCCAAAATTCCAAATGAAGGCCGTGGTACTGAATGGCTTACCCGGAGGTGCCTGACTGAGATTGTCAAATCGATAATTCAGCGCTTCACACGGCGGAAGCTTCACTGGATTGAAATCAACCAGTGCTCGGTCATCCCTTGAAACAACTGTAACGTAGGATGTATCTCTCGGAATACATTTGGAAGAATCCACGCCAATCATCATGACGCGGTAAGTACCAACATTGTTAAATACGTGGTTGATATCTGGAGAAGAGGTTCTTACGACTGGACTACCATCGCCAAAATCCCAATACCACGCCGTGGCCAGGCCGATGGTATCGGTAAAATTCACGCTCAAAGGCGCGCAACCTGAGGTATCATACGCTACACCATTCACACCTGCCTGAACGCCCGCTACCACGCCCTGAAATTCAAACTGGATCTTTACCGCAGCGAGATTACAGTCCCCACCAGAGCCGCTGTTGGAGGCTCCATTCACCGGTGATACTGCACCAGGCGTAGTGGGAAGCGGCGTTGTAAAATTGCAGGTATTGCCGAGACAGTTTGCACAGATCGCTGTATAAATGGCACCGCGTTTATCAAACCTGCTGGTTCCCCCATCCACATGATCCCCTTCACCACCCTGCTGGCCAAAATAACTCCCATACAATAAACTTGCTGCGTCCTTCTCGATCACAATGAAATAGAAATCGCGGTTATCAGTTGTGCTCTTGATGGCATCCGGGGTAATCGGCATGCCTTGTGGGCCCGAGGTCTGTGAATCAAAACAATCACTGGGGAAGCAGGGATTCAAGGCACCTCCCCATCCTGAGACATAAATATTTTCACATCGATCCACCAGGAACGCTACCGGAGAAATATTGGGAACGGGCCTTGGCGCACCATATACCGTTGAGTATACAAATCCGGACAAGTTAGGTTGAAGTTTACTGACAAATTGCTTGGATCCCGGGTTGGAAAAGGTAACGTTGGAAGTCACCGTCCATGATCCGAGAGAGATACCCATGATGTATGGAAAACCCAGCACATCAAAATCGATCCCATAAATCTGGTCAAAATTACTGGTCCCAAAATAGCGCGACTGCAATAGACTTCCTGCACCGCCATTGGGTGTTATGATAGAAACAAACCCATCGATACTTCCCGACAACCCATTGGATGCAGCAGGAAGATTCGGACTTCCCGTACCTCCTGCCACATAGATGTTACCATCAGTTGGACGAACGCCTAAAACAAAACCTGCATCATCATCTGAGCCTCCAAGATAACTGCTGAAGATCACGGAACTGAGTGTTGGCGTGAGTTTGATCACCACAGCATCTTGTCCGCCACCGGAAGCGGCCTGAAATGGATTTTGCACCGGAAAATTCGTTGACTGCGTGCTTGCAGCAATATAAATGTTGTTGGCACCGTCCAATTCCACTTCACTCCTGGAGTTATCGCCGTAGTTATATAAGGTGGATGATTTGCAATAGTTCAATGTTGCATTGATATTGGCACCATCATCAAGTGCGCCGCCAATTTTAATGGAGCCGATAAGTGCGGTGCCTGACGTATTGAGCTTGGTTACATAGATATCATACTGACCCAGGTTACCAAAACTCGCTGTGATGGGAAAATTGGGTGAGTTGGTACGCCCCAGCACCACCAGGTTGCCCGCGGGATCAGCGATCATACTATGCGGATATTCTTCTGCAGACCCTCCGAGGTAGGTGGAGTAAATCCTTGATGTACCGTTGGCATTAAAGCGGGTAATGGCCACATCGATCTGCACTTGATTACCTCCTGCAAAAGTAGTTTGAAATGCACCCGGTGTAACGGGATAGCCCGGACCGGCAAATACAATCCCTCCTGCGAAGAAGCTACCGTCATTACCTGGTGTAGCAGTAAAACCCCAGTTGCCCGAGCGGCTGCCGGAATAGGTACAAAACACCAGCACAGGATCAATCACCAGTTCTGCTGTAGCATCGTAATTTTTCACCACAAACCTTACCTGGTCTCCTTCCAGTTGAAACCTGCAGCTCACCTCTTTCTTCATCCCGTTGATGATCTGGTATGCGTACGGCGAGAGTTCCTTCACTTCACCGGCAGATGTTTTAATGATAAGCTCGCCATCTTTGATGAGCATCTTCTCTGCCCCTTCGTATTTCATTCGAACTCTGCTGATATCCACCCCTGGCTTAACCAGGATGTCATATTTCAGTCGGCCGTTGTCTGTATAGTATTTTACATCCACCCCAGGGTACATGTCTTTAGCAAGCAGTGCGGAAAAAGTTCTTACGCCGGATTTCCATTTGGCAGGATCATCGCCAATGAAGTAATTGTCTACCCCTTCCTTCGGATACATGGGCGTGATCTGCGGATTGATGTTACTACCGATAAAGCGTACACGAAGCGCATGGGAACGAAGTATCTCACCAAAACCGCGATAAGGCTGGTCCTTTTTGTTAGCAAACTGTTTCTCTGTAGCTCCGTGTCCATGCAAACGTTCCTGCACTGCTTTCAAGTCATCCGGATGATGCTGCACCATGGTATACCCTTGCTTATCAATAAACAGCGAACCGCTTCCGGCATCGGCTTTGTAGGAGAAGCCGCCGTCCCACTGACCTTTATTCTCAACAAAATCCAGCGAATAATAAGACTGTGCCTGTACGGATACGCAAAGGAGGGATAAGCAAAGAAATGAGAAAAATGATAGGATATAGTTTCTAATCATCCGGTGTTAAAAATACCATTAAATAACGTATACAATCTGTTAATAAATATGGATTGTCAGGATATTTTACTCCACATGGTTTTACCCTTCTGACCCATCAGAAAATGCCTGAGTGACTGATGCTCAGGATGTTCAAGATTTGGGTCCTCATCAAGCAAATTTGTGGACACTTCCCTGGCTAGTACCAATAAGTCCCTGTCTTCCAGGATGTTCGCCAGTTTGAAGTTCATCAACCCACTCTGTCTTGTACCCTCAATGTCTCCGGGTCCACGAAGAGCCAGGTCTTTCTCTGCGATGACAAATCCGTCATTGGTGCCGCACATTACGGTTAGCCGTTCCCGTGCCTCCTTGCTGATCTGGTCACCCGTCAGCAGGATACAGTAACTCTGTTCAGAACCTCTGCCCACGCGGCCCCTGAGCTGATGCAGCTGGCTCAGCCCAAACTTCTCCGCACTCTCGATGACCATTACCGTGGCATTGGGCACATTCACCCCAACTTCAATCACCGTTGTAGATACCATGATCTGTGTATCGTTAGCCACAAACCGCTGCATATTCACTTCTTTCTGCTGGGCATTCATTTTACCATGAACCATGCTGATATAGGTCTGCGGTTCCGGAAAATATGCTTTCACATTCTCATAGCCCTTCATCAGGTTCTCATAGTTCATCTTCTCGCTCTCTTCAATCAACGGAAAGATGATGTACGCCTGCCGCCCTTTCAGGATCTCGGATTTAATAAAATCCATCACCTGGGGCCTGGCATGTTCATAACGATGAACCGTTTTTATGGGTGTTCGTCCGGGTGGCAACTCATCCATCACACTATAATCCAGATCTCCATATGCCGTCATGGCAAGCGTTCTGGGAATGGGTGTTGCCGTCATCACGAGCACATGTGGCGGTACCTCATTTTTCTCCCAAAGTTGGGCACGCTGCGCCACACCAAAACGATGCTGCTCATCTACAATGGCCAGCCCCAACTGTTTAAACTGCACATCCTTCTCAATCACTGCATGTGTGCCGATGAGGATGGTCACGGCTCCATTCTTTAATTCCTCAAGCGTTTTTCTGCGCGCTGCTGCTTTCACCGAGCCCGTCAACAACCTTACTTCAACATGCAGGGGCGCCAACAGTTTACTGATGCCTTCATAATGTTGTTGCGCCAGAATTTCAGTAGGCGCCATCAGGCAACTCTGGTATCCATTGTCTGCTGCGATCAACATTGTCATCAATGCCACAATGGTTTTACCACTACCCACATCGCCCTGCAACAACCTATTCATCTGTCTCCCCCTCGCCGTATCGGTCCTGATTTCTTTGATCACTCTTTTCTGTGCACCTGTCAACGAAAAAGGCAGATACTTTTCATAAAAATCATTGAACAGCTCACCCACTTTGTCAAAGACGATGCCTTTAGAATACCGATGCCGGTTTGACTTGATCATGCCCAGTCTGATCTGTGCAAGGAAAAACTCTTCAAATTTCAACCGTCGCACCGCGTCCGCCTGTGCTTGTGCATTACCCGGGAAATGAATATCATGGTAAGCTGCCCACTTACCTGCAAGCTCCCATCGTTTCAAAATAGGTTCCGGCAGATTCTCCTGTATCTCTTCAGATGGTAAAACAAGGAAAAGGTTGGCCAGCAGTTTCCCAATGGCCCTGCCATTCAACCCTTTGGCTTTCAATTTTTCGGTAGTAGGATAAATCGGTTCCAGATAACTCTTTCCGCCAAGTTTTTCCGGCGTCAGGATCTCGATCTCCGGATGGGTGATCTGTGGTTTACCCATGAAGAACCCTGGCTTCCCAAATACCAGGTACTGTTTACCGATCTCCAGACTTTTGCTGATCCAATTGATGCCCTGGAACCAGGTCAGCTCTATAACGCCGGTATCATCTTTCAAGGAAGCCACAAGCCTTCTTGCCCGGCCCTGCCCTGTGATCTGAAATAGAGTGATCTTTCCCGCTACCTGGATGAAATCTGTCTGGTAGCTGATGTCCCTGATCCGCGAAACTTTAGTTTTATCAATGTGCCGGTAAGGAAAATGGTCAAGCAGATCCCTGAATGTAAAAATATTCAGCTCCTTCTTGAGCATATCTGCACGCAAAGGACCTACACCTTTCAGGTATTCAATGGGATTCGATAATATCGTTGATTGTGGTACGATAGCTGTTCCTTACACGCAAAGGTAACCAACTATCTGCGGTAAACTTCCACGGTACCCATCGATTCGTATCCCATTCTCGGTGCGTAGAATGAATCCACTTTCCGATAGTGAAGCTGGAGGGAGTCCCGCACGCGGAATGGAAAAAAATTGTTCAGGCCAGGAAGGTATTCAAACAATACTACATCGTAATATTTCTTGCTGATCTGCTTTTCGTATAGTTCAGCCTGCTTGTTAAACATGGCCACGCCGAGGTGATGCCATAAAGGAAGGTAAACCCCTTTCTCATAACCGAATGGAACCGCAGCTGCCAATGGCGTGAGTTCTGTCATATTCAAAACCTTAGGATCGCCCTTCTTCATCTCCGGCATCGCCAATACACGCTGCACGCCATCTTCAGTGGGCTTCGGCAGCTTCATGCCTTTCAGGACCGGCACGTCAGAACGCACCCATTCTCTTACCGGGATATCTCCCTTTTTGTTCAGGTATAGTAAAAAATTGTTCCGCCCCACCAGGTTCTCTCCTTCAGGAGTTTGTTGCAGGATACCCGCCGGCTTTTGCTTTTTTTGTAATAGTCCGTTGATATACCCTGCATATCTGCTGGATTGTAAAAACAAAATAGCTGCACACAATCCCACCAAGGTGCCCCAACGGTTCCAGGGTATCGGCAATAGATGATGTAAGGCGTAGAGCAGCCACGCAAATACAAAAGAAATGAAATAGATATTGTTGTCAGGTGGTGTATAACTTGTCTCCTGCAGAATGGTAGCCTGAGCCAGGATGCCCAACACCAGCAAAAGAAACAAAACCTGGTCTTTCTTGAAAAAAGCAACCTTGTTCCTGAAGAACAAGGCAAAGCCCATCAAGGCAACCAAAAAGATGCTTAACCGGAGCAGCTGACTTTCGGCCAGCAATCCGATGATGACATCCTTGATGGACACCCGGCTGGAATGAGGTGCCTGGCCTAGGTTAAACCAAAAAGAAAATCCGTCATTATTCAACGGCACAATGATCAATGCCGCAGAAACGGCGTAGGCTGACAGATATATTACAATTCCTTTCCAGTCTTTTTCCATCCACGAATCATATGCCAGGAACACAAGGCTCATCAGAAGACCAAGACCACCCCCATCCTGCTTCGTGAAAAAACTAAAAAAGCCGAAGAAGCCCGCAAGCACAAGCCATATCCATTTCCTGCTTCGTAACAGATAGGCAAAAAGGAATGCAAGGGAAACAAATTCATATACGATCACACTATGGTTATACCAGGGCCAGAAGTTGACGAGCGAATAGGTGAGTACGTAAAAAAGCACGGACACAAAACTCAACACCACAGGCACGCGAAATGACCTGAGGATGGACCGAAAAGCAAGGCCTGACAAAATGTTAATGAACGCCTGCGCCTTAACAAGGGTGATCATCTGCGGACCAAACAGCTTAAAAAATAAAGCGGGAACGGCCCAGAATCCATAGCCCATCGGAATACCAAAATCACTGAATGGCATTTCTCCGTTGCTCATCCGGTAAGCCCCCTCCCAGGAAATAAAAATGTTTACACGGTAGGGGTACGATAAAAAAACCGGGAAAATGGCCATCACAACAATTACCAGGATCTCAAGAATGGGTAAAATCCGCCCTTTGCTCATCATTCTTTTAAATTATACTATGGTGTAATATAATGCCATTTTAAATCGTTCTCTATGACCTGTTTATTGTATTTTGACACGCATTTCAGTTATGGCGCTTATTCAACTTCTGAGACCGGCACATTGGATTAAAAACCTCTTCCTATTCATACCCCTGTTTTTGTCGGGACAACTGTTCAATTGGGATAAGTTCCCACCCCTCATCTTCGGTTTTATTGCCGTCAGCCTTATTGCCAGCAGTGTGTACATTATTAACGACTACCGGGATGTTGCTGCAGACAGGATGCACCCGGAAAAAAGGAAAAGGCCTCTTGCAGCGGGTACCGTTAGCCCTTCGCAGGCGTTTGGCCTACTGGCTTTTTGCCTTATTACCGGTTTTGCTATTGCCTGGTTTGTCAATAAAAGTTTTTTCGGGGTTCTGTTATTCTATTTTACGATGAATCTCGGCTACAGCCTTGGCCTGAAGAATATCTCCATTCTGGATATCCTGATTGTTGCTTTCGGATTCTCCCTTCGGTTAAAAATGGGAGGCATCATCGCCCAACTTCCTATCACGGAATGGCTGAATATCATGATCTTTCTTCTGGCGCTGTTCATCGCAATCGGAAAAAGGTATGATGATCTGTACATTGGGAATGATGCCGGTATTCAACTCCGGAAAGCCATCAAAGGATATAGCATTGAATTGTTGAACATCTATCTGGCCATAGTATCCAGCGTGATCATTGTTGCCTATATCCTCTACACCATTTCTCCGGGTATACAGGAAAGGTTTGGCACCCATCGGCTCTATTATACAACCGTGTTTGTCATTGCAGGCTTGTTGCGTTACCTCCAGATCGTGTATGTGAAAAAAGATTCCGGTTCTCCCACAAAGATCCTTTATCGCGACATTTTTTTGCAGGTATGCATTCTGTTGTGGATCATCAGCTTTTATGCGATCATCTACTCACACAACTCATTCTTTAAGTAAACTCAGTTGCGGGAGAGCATCTTCAGGAGTTTCAATACTTTCTCCTTCACCGGTTTACGGTGCGCAGAGCTTTTCTCGCTGATGGCCGTTTTGCCGTAGTTGTCCAGGAACCAGTCGTAGCTTTCCCTGAACATGCCGTCATTGGAATACTTTGGCTTCCAACCCATGTCCAGCAAGGGTTTCACGTCAAAGTAAAATTCCTTGTGGTAGGTCAGGTAATGCCAGGGCGCCAATGGACTCAGCCCTACTTTATCCAGCAATTGAAGGGTGCCGATGGTCAACCCTACAGGAAGACTTTTCACTTTTGATTTTGACCCTGCATACTGGATCAAGTGCTCCAGTCCCTCCCGCAGGGTGCCAAATTCTGGCGTACCTACATTGTATATGCCTGGCTTGTTGCTGTCCAATGCCAGCATGTACGCATCCATAAGGTCATGCGCATGAATAAACTGAAACTTGATATTGCCATCCCCGATGGTATACACGTTTACGTCTTCCTTGATCCATTCAAAGAGGATCTGGAAAATACCCAAACGTCCTTCACCCAAAATAGTCCTTGGCCTGATCACTACTAACGGTAAGCTTCCCTTTTCGCAGATCTCACGCACCGCCAGTTCACCGGCCATCTTGCCTTTACCGTAAATTTCAATAGGCTGCAAGGGTGAATCATTGGTGATAGGGCATCGTGGTGCGCCAAACAAAGCGCTTGAACTCATGTGTATAAAACTCTTAACGCCTGCTTTCACACTTTCCTCTGCAGCGATCTTGCTTCCTTCCACATTAACCGCCCAAAATTTGTCGCCGGATTTGGTCAGCGGAACCAGCGCAACATTATGATGCACAACATCCACTCCTTTCATGGCATTGGCAACCCCTTCCCTGTTCAGGATATCACATTCGATGTACTCAATATCTTTTGGTCTTGTAGGCTCGTCCCAGATGTCAAGGATCTTCACCGTTTCACCACGGGCATGTAGTCTTCTCGCAATTAAATTTCCGAGGAACCCGGAACCTCCAGTAACCAGATGAACCATGAATTGTATTTATGCTTTCTCAATATAAAATCTGCCCAGATTGAACATCGTGGCAGCAATCTCGTAAAAGTACTGCACCATAGGCAGATCGTAAAACCATAACCGTCTCACCATTCTGCGTCCACTGTGCTGCATCACCGTACTAACGCGAACTTCGGCAATGCTGAATCCAAACTTCCTGAACATGAGTGCACTACGGGAAAGATGTGGTCGGTTACACACCAGCGATATATCTCCCAAGGGCCATTGACCGGTCTCTTGTAAATGATGTTTCAGATACTTCGCATTATCAAGGGTATCCAGATATCCCACACGCTTCATACTACTCCCTACGCACTCAACCCTGCAACTGCAACCCGTCTCCAACAAATAGTCTCTTCCAAAATAATCTTCCGGTTGATGAGCCCCGAATGTATTGGCAGGTGCCAGGTATATTTCACCATCATCACCTGCCAGTTCCTTTGCGAGTTCCAATGCCGCCATATAGTAGTCTGACGCATAGTATCTGCCATCCTGATCTGTCGACAAACCTTCCGGAACCACCACTATCTTTCTCACCTCAGATCTTTTGGCCATTGTCGAAAACCGACTTCAAACTTCTGCGCATCCCTTCCTCCAACGCAATCAACGGTTTGTAACCCAGATGCTGCCTGGCTTTCTCAACAGAACAGGCGATGGTCTTATTCATCTCGCCCAATACATGGATCTTCTGGTTGTACATGCCCACGCCCTGCATCATACCGTCCACAATCTCCGCAACCTCTGCAGCAAGGCCCGGGAGCTTCAATCGTTTATGCGCCACCGTTAGTCCGAACTCACTCTCCATCAGTTGCTCAATGGTATCAATGATCTGATTCATGGTATAGGGCTTCTCATCAGCGATCCAGTACACTTCACCTGCAGCCTGCGGTTGAAAAGCCGCCAACAAAAGCCCTTGGGATAAATTATCCAGGTAAGCCATGGAACGCAGGTTCTCCCCATCGCCAACAATCGGTCCCTTCCCTTCTTTGATCATGGTGAAAAACAGGATCTGCCGGTCCGGTTGGTCTGGTCCGTAAAACCAGGGTGCGCGGATCACCGAAGTTTCTACCTTTCCTTCCTTCGTGAACTGCTGCACAATCTGCTCCATCTCCATCTTTGATTTACCGTAGTTCATGTAAGGATGGAAAGGGCTGCTTTCATCAAACACATGGTCCTTGAAAGGATTGCAACCGATGGGTGAATTGGAACTCATGATCACTGCGCGTTTGAGGCCGTGCTTCACCGATGCTTCAAGGATGTTTTTTGTGCCATCCCGATTGATGCTGAAAAACTCACTCACCTTTGACGGATGTATGATGCCCGCGATATGGATCATCACCGCACCTTCTGCGCCTTCGGTGAAACGTTCACAATCCAATGGATTCCGAACATCGCCATATACACAACTCACCCGTGGGGAGAGCGCCGTCAGTGCTTTCTCATCCTGCCCCGGAAGAAGCAGGCAGCGCACGCGCGTCTGGTCAGTGATGTATACATCGAGGATGGGATTACCATGGCTCTTTTCAAGAATGATCCGCAGCAATCGGCGTCCAAGCCATCCCTGCGCTCCGGTAAGTAAAATGTCTGGCTTATTCACGATGTGTGTTTAATAAAGTGGTTAATATTTCTCAGGGCAAAGGCCATAATGGATCCCTGCGGATTCACGCCCAGTGCTGTTGGCAAAAGGCTTGCATCATTGATATATACGCCATCAAAGCCATGAAGCTTTCCGTAAGAATCTGTTGCACAAATATTCCTGTTCTCGCCCATCGGGCAGGAGGAGAACAGGTGTATAGTCATCAGGTTGGAAGTTGCAGGAGGAATAGACGCGGGCAGTTTATCTACATCTTCCATAGAGTGAAGCGGTGAAGATCCAGCAATACTCGTAAACAAGGTTTTTGCGCCGGCTGCAAACAAAAGGGTGCAGAGATTTTTCAATCCCTCAGCAAGGTTTTGCTTTTCATGCTCAGTAATTTCATACTGCACCAACGGGTCTTTATACACTGGTAATGCTTTCACACCGCCCTTTCCTGCTGCATTGGTCATGGCATAATAGATGGCCATATGTTTCCATTGCGTATTTACGATTTTCGCAGAAGCAGGATGGTCTGTCATGGCCATCGCAAGGTATGGTGGTGTACTGATAGAACATCCGAAACTATAACGCGGTGAAAACTCTTTCACCTGATGCACCGGTACGCCCATCCCTTCTTTATTGACTTCTTCATTGAACAGAGCCGTAACCTTGATGGTAGGGTGCAGCAAAAAACGCTCACCAATATGCTTACCCAATCCGCTCTTGCGAAGGATCTGCGATGTGTGCACCGCCCCCGCACATACGAAACAATGTTTGCAGGTCAGTTCAAAACGCTGGCCCTGGTGTTCGCAATGGATCACCTGCAGCCCGTCTAACTGAACGATCTTCAGGACACGCGTCTGTGCCATAAGCCTGCCACCAGCCTTCATCATGCGGGGCAAATAGGTTTGCGTCATGCTCATCTTTACCCCTTCTGCCTGCCCTTCAGCATCCATTTTGCCAGAATAGGAAAACCAACGCGGTACTTGCTGCTGGCTCCAGCCTTTCTTTTCCGCACCTTCTGCAAGTTTGAGTGATGCTTTAGACAAAACGCCTGGGTTATAGGAAATGCAGACATCTTTTTCGCACTGTTTGAAAAATGGTTCCAGGCTTTCCTCATCGGCATCCTTCAGCTGAAAATCACTCCGCCAGGATGCCAGTACATCTTTTGGGGTCCGATGGTAAAGCCCACTGTTCACCTCACTGCCTCCGCCTACACATTTTCCTTCCACGTAATTGATCTTGATCTCGCCAAAAGCAAGTGTAAGGCCGCCATTGCGGTACTTGTGCTTCATCTCTTCGATGGAAAAAGGTTCGATATCATCTAAATCAAAGTATCCACCTTCTTCCAGTACCAATACATCCCTCCCCGCTTCTGCCAGCATGCATCCAGTAATAGCTCCGCCAGGGCCAGAGCCGATTACGATGTGGTCAAAATGACGCCGTGACGGTATAGTAGTATATAACTGATCGGAAAATTGAGTTTTGTTGTACATCACTGCCTCGAATAAACGTGAACCGTCACCAGTCCTTCAAAAAACCGGATGAAGGTCTGCATAAATGAAATCTTTGCATGCTTCCATTTCCGGATCACTGCATCCCTTTGTTGTGGCTGCAGGGCATAAAAGGGTTTGCCATGGGTAAAGATAGTGTGCAGCCCATAGAATAGGGTCACCATCCTGAAAGGCAGCCGCAAGTAATCCGGCATTTGGTTCATCTGCTGTAACAGGAACACCGTTTCTGCATCAAAGGTCTGCAGTGGCATTTTGCCCGCCAACGTACCCTTGGATCTTCCCAACTGCCATGCCATCGCTGTTACTGTAGCCCGGATCATAGGGATAAAAAGTTTTATATTGCCAAAAGAACAAAAGAATAACTACTCAGCCAAGTAAAACACTGCAACAACCCATCCATGGACAGAACCATTGCGTTTTTTGATTTTGACGGCACCATCACCACGGATGACACCATGTTTGTTTTCCTGCGATATCTTAAAGGCAATCTGCTATACTACCCTTACCTCCTTACCCTTATACCTGTTTTCATCGCGCTCAAACTTGGCATCCTTTCAAATCACCGCGCCAAGGAGATCATGCTCATCCGCTTCATTGGCGGCATGAAAGAACAAGATCTGATCAATGCCTGCAAGCAGTTTAGCCAAAACATTTTACCGGGGATCATCCGCCCCGCCGCGCTTACCCGCATCCGTGAGCACCAGCAGAAAGGCACCGAAGTAGTGGTTGTTTCCGCCGCCCCTACCTACTGGGTCAGTGAATGGTGCTCCCAACAACAGATCCAGCTCATCGCCACAAATCTAGAAGTGAAAGACGGTCTTCTCACGGGTTGCATCGAGGGAAAGAACTGTCATGGCCCGGAAAAAGTGCGTCGGATTCGCGAAGCATTCAACCTTTCCCGATATTTAACCATCTATGCCTATGGTGATACGGAGGGAGATCAACCAATGCTATCTATTGCACATCAGGCACAGTATAAACCGTTTCGTTAGTGTGCGTTCACTTTTCTCCACCAGGCAGCAGGCGTACGACAAAGGATCGTAAAATCAAGCCAGAGGGATCTCTGCTTTGCATACATGAGATCATCCTGTACCCTGTCCCTTAATACATCGCCATCCAAATGAATCTGCCACAAACCCGTGATCCCCGCAGGTGCGTTGAATCGCTCTGCAAATGCATCGTTGGTTAATTGTGAAGCCTCATTCAATGGCAAGGGCCTGTTACCTACCATCGACATATCTCCTTTCCATACATTGAACAACTGGGGAAGTTCATCCAGGCAGGTTCTGCGCAACCACTGGCCAATTCCGGTAACACTGGACTCATCGCAAGCCTTAAGAAAGGTAGCACCGTGATCCCTGAAAAGACTGACCTGTGAAAGAGAAGTGACTAATCTGGCTGTACCCACTTTTGTGGTCCTGAATCTGTAAAACTTAAAGATGGTATATCCCATTCCGGCCCGGTAGGCATTGTGAAAGATGGGACCCTCAGAGCCCAGCTTAATCAGAATGGCCAGCAACAGCATGAGTGGTGCCAGCAGAATGATCAGTATACTGGAAATAACGATGTCGGCTACCCGTTTCACCACTGCCTGTAACCAGCCTTTAAGCAAAGTTGCCACTACAACCTCTTTCCTCCCCGATGCCACCTGTCTTTTCACTTGTCCCACAAAATCCATGCGCTCACCGATGGTGAAGATATCCCTGATGGGATGCACAATATCGTCTACCACATGTGTATTGATCATTTCTTCTACCTCGCGTTGCGAAAGATGGGTAGACACGTACAAAACCGGTACCTGGTCAAGGCCCGCACCCTGCAAGAATTGCATGAATTTCTCCAGCTGCAGTTTATGTAAGGGAACATCAATCATAATGCCTCTGAAACGAAACTCGTCCATCAGCAGCTCGCGCAAAAATGACACGCCCTGCTGCAGGTTTACCGCTGTGGCATAGCCATTGCGAAATGATCCGGCCAGGTTGGCTACAAGAGTGATATTATCTCCGATGTAAAGTATGTTCTCCCTCTGTTTGATCAGGGGGTTGCTTTCCTGAACACTCACCAGCCTGTAGGCAGGTATCTTCTGTGCGGTTTCTTGCTTTGTCATCGTTTTCAGTTAGTGGGTCAGATTTTGTGTATCCTGCTGCCGAGAAGTAGTGCATCCACCGTGCCGATCAGTTTCAGCGGATTAAATGGCTTGGAAAAGCAATCCACCGCATTGTACTTCATGACATTGGCCTGCAACATATCTTCCGGCTGAGAGGAGATCACAATCAGCGGTATATCATTATAGAATGGACTCAGGGAGAGATGCCTGATCAGTTCCCAATCGCCCATATCATCCAGTTCGGGAGATCCGATGATAAGATTTGGTTTGGCTTGACGACGCAGATACTGCATGGCAGCAACACCATCCGGAACCGACACCACTTTGTAGTAGCGTTTGAAAATGGTTTGAATGAGGAAGCGTATAGCTTTATTACCGTCAATGACCAGAATTTCTTTTCTCATGCAATGAGATTTTGAAAACCGTTAACATTGGCGGCTTTTCCAGGGTAGTGGAATCAGACGGATTAGGTCATTTCAAAGGAACTGGGAGTATAGATCCGGAAAAATGTAATTCCCCGGATGGTTTGTACAGTAAAGATAGGGTCTGATGTGTAGAATAGCAACACTGTAACCGCTTTCTTCTTCACATTTCCCTTATAATAGTAATTGGCTGAAATCAACGCAGGACGGCCCTTCTGGACTTTTCCCACCTAACCGTTTGGTTACCTGAAAGATAGCGATATAGGCCAGCGATCATCCCAAGGTTCATAAACACAAAATAAAAAGGCAATAAAAAAATTCCGCTGCCTTTTTGCCTTTTCGCAACACTAAATCCAATCCATGCGAACAAATAAAAGAGCACCTGCAACACCAATGTGCTGACATACAAAGGATTGATCTGTTGATTGACCAATAGAATATTAATGATGAAGATCAGCAAGAGTGCAAATGGACAAACCAACCAGCGCATCACCCTATGGGAGAAGAACTGAAAAGACAGCTTGCCATATCGGAACACATTCAACAAGGGATGAAACAACCGAAGGCTTTGAAATGCTCCCGCACCGATCCTGACCCTGCGCTTCCATTCATCGGCAATGGAAAGAGATGGGCCTTCCGTAGCAAACGCCTGGGGCTCATAGGCCATACGTTTACCCTGCTGGCAAACCATTAACGACAAATAGAGATCATCCAGTAAAACATCTTGCGGAACGGGCGCAAACAAAGTTCTACGGATGGCAAACAACTCACCGGCGGCACCAACCACGGTATGAAAATCACTATCCAGTTGTTTGAGCCATGATTCATACTTCCAGTAAATCCCCTCCGCTTTACCAGGAACCAGGTCATCAGCTACTACTTTTTTCTCGCCGGCTAAACCTCCGATATGGGGGAATTGGAAATGGCCCACCATTTTCAAAAAAGCGTCTGGGTTGATCATGGCATTGGCATCGCTGAAGATCAGGATCTCCGTTTCACCTGCCGCCGATACGGCACGATTGATAGCAGATACTTTTCCTTCCCTAAGGGGTTGGTGAAGATGAGTGATTCCCGGTGCATTTGTCGCCTTCGCAACAGTAGCGTCTGTGGAGCCATCCGTGATGATGATGTGTTGCACCAGTTGTGATGGGTATTTGATGGCGGCCGTATTTGCGATCTTTACATCGATCTCCTGTTCCTCATTGTACGCTGCAATGATGTGCGTAATCCTGGGCAAAGTGGAAGGTGCGGCAGGCCAGCTTCTTTGTTTCCGAAACATCCATAGCAAAGCCGCATAACCCAGATAGGTATACAGCACGCAGCACACCAGGAACCAGAAAATCCACATCAACGGCATGCATAAAAATAGCTAATAGCTAGTAGCTAATAGCTATTTTTATGAATGATTCCCCTTGCAGAAAGAATGCGGCCAACCACCCTGGCAGAATTGGCCGGCCAGGAACACCTGACGGGCGAGCACAGTGTTTTGCGTAATGCCATCGCACAACAGACCATCCCATCCATGATCCTTTGGGGGCCGCCTGGTACAGGAAAAACAACTATAGCGAATATCATAGCCCATACCCTGCGTCAGGATTTTTACACCTTGAGCGCCATCAGCGCTGGTGTGAAAGATGTGCGTGAAGTGATTGAGCAGGCTAAAAGTAAAGAAAAGGTTATTTTATTTATCGATGAGATCCATCGTTTTTCAAAGAGCCAGCAGGATGCTTTGCTGGGTGCCGTAGAAAAGGGCATCGTCACCCTTATTGGCGCCACTACCGAAAATCCGTCTTTTGAAGTCAACAGCGCCCTTCTATCCAGATGCCAGGTGTATGTGCTGAAACCACTGACGGCAGCGGACCTGATCCGGCTCCTGCAGCACGCCATTGCGCAGGACTCAATGCTGAAGGATCGCACCATTGACCTCACCGAAACAGATGCGCTGATCAGGCTTTGCGGCGGCGACGCCAGAAAACTGCTTAACCTTTTTGAACTGGTGGTGCAGAGCCAAGCCGCAGGACCAATACAGATCACTGATAAGCTGGTGCTGGATGTGGCGCAGACCAGGATCGCGATGTACGACAAAGTCGGGGAACAACATTATGATATCATCTCGGCATTCATTAAATCCATCAGAGGCTCAGACCCCAATGGTGCGGTTTATTGGCTGGCGCGCATGATTGAAGGTGGCGAAGATATCAAGTTCATCGCAAGGCGGATGGTGATCCTGGCCAGCGAAGACATCGGTAACGCCAATCCAACGGCTATCGTGATGGCCAATGCCTGTTTTGAAGCCGTCAATAAAATTGGCTATCCGGAAGGACGCATTATCCTTTCACAATGTGCTACTTATCTAGCCTCTTCGCCAAAAAGCAACGCATCCTACCTGGCCATTGATGAAGCTATGGCCGCAGTAAGACAACAGGGCGATCTTCCTGTGCCGCTTCATTTGAGAAACGCACCCACTAAACTCATGAAAGAATTGGGCTATAAAGCTGGTTATCAATATTCCCATGATTTCGAGAAAAACTTCTCCTCGCAGGAATACCTGCCGGATGAACTCAGGGGCAATGCTTTTTATCGGCCTGGCAAAAACGCGAGAGAAGAAGAGTTACGGAAATTTTTGAAGGAGCGATGGAAGGAGAAATACGGATATTAGCAATTAACAATTGGCAATTTGCAATTAGATAAGTTTATGGAATTTAGAATTAAGTCATTTGACGCACTCACACCCAACGAGTTATATCAAATCCTTACACTGCGTAGCGAAGTTTTTGTAGTGGAACAACAGTGTGTGTTTCTCGATATGGACCAAAAAGACCAGAAAAGTGAGCACCTTATGTTCTGGGATGAAAAAAATCTTGTGGCTTATTGCAGAATTCTTCCTGGCGGTGTTTCCTATACAGAACCCTCCATTGGCCGGGTGGTCAGCTCACCAAGATACCGTAAAACCGGTGCCGGAAGGCTGCTCATGGAGCAGGCGATTGAAATAGCAAGACAACGGTATGGTAATCAAGCTATTCGAATCGGCGCACAATTATACCTGAAAAAATTCTACGCATCACTCGGCTTTGAGGCTCAAGGAGATATATATCTTGAAGATGGAATAGAGCATGTTGAGATGATACTTTTATGAGATCAGATTCATAAGGAAGAAGATAAAGGGAGAGGTGTGAAGTGAACTTCATACTTCTAACTTTATCTTCTCCCTCTCACAACTTCTTTTGCTAAAAAATTCACGATCATCAAAATATAAACAACACACCGGGCGTTATTTCAGGGTCCAATACTTTGATAAAACGCAAATCCGGTATCATGAAAAAAGGTTTACACCAGAGCATTTTGAAAGGGCTTACAGCACTTGTACTCATTATATCAATGAGTTACAACGCAAAAGCCCAGATGCAATATGAGATCGGCCTCAACGTTGGTCCATCAAACTTCCTTGGAGACCTCGGTGGTCAACAGGGCAGGGGCCAAACCTTCCTGAAAGACAACAACTGGGAAATGTACAGGCTGATGAAAGGTCTCACGTTCACCGTAGTACCAAATGAATACATCAACTTCAGGTTCGCCGTGAACTTCGGCAGGCTTGAGGGCGCAGACAGTTTGATTGATGGGAAAGGTGGTCTTGAAGAAGCCAGGTACTACCGCAACCAACATTTCAAATCTAAATTGTTTGAAGCTTACGCAGCTGCTGAAATTTTTCCATTGGTGGTGCTGGAAGAAGATCCAGATGATCTGATGTTCAAGTTTCGTCCATATGCACTCCTTGGTGTTGGTGTGTTCAGGTACAATCCCCAGGGTCAGTACTTCAATCCTAACGGCGAAGCACAGTGGGTGGATTTAAAGCCGCTCCGCACAGAAGGCCAGGGAATGGCAGACTACCCGAATAGGAAAGAATATTCACTCACACAGATCAATGTACCGTATGGTATCGGTATCAAATACTACTTCAACGATAGATTCAACCTTGCATTTGAAGTGGTAAACCGCCTCACCTTTACAGACTATATTGATGATGTAAGTACAACTTACATTTCAAATACATCGATCTACAACCATTTTGGAAATACACCCGAAGCAGACATGTCTGTTCAAATGGCAAACAAATCAGTACTGCTGAATGGTGGCCTCAACAGGCCTGGCTATAATGCAGGTGATAAAAGAGGTACCGCTTCCAACAATGACGCATATTATGCCACTACCTTCAAACTCGCTTACCGTTTTGGTAATGATGGACTGGGCAGGTATGTGAACCAAACAAGATGTCCTGTGATCAGGTTCTGATCTTCAGCATATTATTGTTAATCCGTCCCCATATGAAAACAAATCAAGGTTGGCTGATTGACACTTCAACCTAACTTACGAGGGCCCTTTCCAGGGCCCTTTCTCAATGTGGCAATTTGGTAGTGCGGCAATGCGGCAATGGTGGAAGGCGCGCCATGCGTTGCGGCGCGCCGGCAGTTACTCCGGGTGTTTCTGCGCAGGCCGGCAACGCACGGCCGCGCTTCCGAAATTGCCGCATTGCCGCATTGCCACATTATCACATTTAAAGAAACTGTTCCGCAATTTCCGTCCAGTCATTCACCCTCACATATTCCGTCACATCCACATTATGAAATGACGTATACAAATACTTCTTTCCGCTAAAGTGCTTGAGATTGCGCACATGATCATCAATCATATGATCACCATTGATCATTCGCTTATCCCCGCACAATACCAGCTGGCGCCAATTGAGAAAAGGATAGTGTTCCAGCAACCACTCCAGTTTGTCCTTTAATGAGTTCGGAAACTCCATCGCTGCAGAGACAATAAACACTTCATACCGCTCATTCATCTCTCGCAATACTTCCTGGCTTCCATCCATCAATGGAACATCACGGAAAAATCCTGGCCCATGTAACCTCTCGCGGATCATGGTTCTATGCTCCTCAGGAAATCCAACCAACCAAGAACCATCTCTCATGACGGAATAGTTCACTTTCACACCATATACTGCTTCATACCAACCCACCATCTTCCCCATCGTATCCGCCATCACTTCGTCCATGTCAATGATCACGCGTTCTTTCATTGCAATTCTGGTTTTAGAAATTGTCCGGTATGACTGCCTTTCACCTTCACCAAGTCCTCCGGTGTACCCTGAAATAGAATTTTACCACCCCCATCTCCACCCTCAGGCCCCAGATCAATAACATGATCCGCCACTTTGATCACATCCATGTTATGTTCAATAACCAACACGGTGTTACCGCGGTCCACCAGCTTATTCAACACATCCAGCAACAACTTAATATCCTGGAAATGCAGACCCGTAGTGGGCTCATCAAGGATGTAAAAAGTCTTGCCCGTATCTTTCTTGCCGAGTTCGGTTGAAAGTTTAACACGCTGCGCCTCACCGCCACTCAATGTTACGGCTGATTGACCAAGGGTGATATAGCCGAGGCCCACATCCTGTAACACTTTTATTTTCCGATACAGATATGGCACATTCGTGAAGAACTCCACAGCCTCGTCCACAGACATCTCCAGCACATCACTGATAGACTTGCCTTTGTACCGGATCTCCAGTGTTTCCCGATTATATCTTTTGCCATTGCATTTCTCGCAAGGCACATACACATCCGGCAAAAAATTCATCTCGATCACGCGCATACCTCCGCCTTCGCACACATCACACCGTCCCGTTTTCACGTTGAATGAAAAGCGGCCCGCATTGTAGCCTCGGATCTTCGCCTCAGGCACGGCTGCGTACAACTGCCTGATCTCCGTAAAAAATCCACAGTACGTAGAAGGGTTGGAACGCGGTGTTCTGCCGATGGGCGACTGATCTATCTCAATCACTTTGTCTATATGCTCTAATCCTGCGACACTGGCATAAGGCATCGGCTCACCCTTGCTGTTGTAACAATGTTTGCTGAGAATGGGATACAAGGTCTCGTTGATCAGCGTGGATTTTCCACTCCCACTCACACCACTCACTACCGTAAAGGTTCCCAAGGGAATTGTAAGATCAACTTTCTTCAAATTATTCCCCGTAGCACCTTTCAACAAAAGGCTCTGGCCCCTGCCTTTCCTCCTACTCCCCACTCCCTCAATCCTCTTCAAACCGGTAAGATATTGCCCTGTTTCAGACCCCGAATTGGCTACATCCTCAGGCGTTCCCTGCACCACTACCCTGCCACCATGTTTTCCGGCCTTCGGCCCGATGTCAACCAGATGATCCGCGGCAAGCATGATATCTTTGTCGTGCTCCACTACCAAAACAGAATTACCGATGTCACGCAGGTTCTGCAAAGCATGGATCAAACGTTGGTTATCCCGTTGATGTAATCCAATGGATGGCTCATCTAAAATATAGGTGATGCCTTGAAGCTGCGAGCCAATTTGCGTAGCTAACCTGATTCGCTGCGATTCACCGCCACTTAATGTCCGGGTGGCCCTGCCTAGTGTGAGGTAATTCAATCCAACGTCAAGTAGAAACTGTAGTCGCTCTCGGATCTCCTTAAGAATATCTTTGGCAATCACCTTTTGCTTACTGCCCATCCGTTTTTCAATATCGCTGAACTGCTTTGATAATTTTTCAAGGTTGAGGGCACTCATCTCGGAGATGTTCATGTCATCAACCTTGAACCAGAGGCTTTCTTTTTTCAAGCGCGCACCCTGGCAGGATGGACAGTTCTTCAATGTCATGAAGCTCTCTGCCCACTCGCGGATATTGTCTGTCTGGCTCCCAAGAAACCATCGCTTCACCATATTCACCACACCTTCATAGTCTTCCGGTGCAGGAGCGTTTTCATCGAACTCCATCTCTGCCGCCGCATCTGCATCCTCGCTGCCAAACAAGACCAGGTTCAGCGCTTTGGGTGATAATTTTTTGATCGGATCCTTCAGGCTGAATTTATGCTTGCGCGCCAACTGCTCCACTTGCTTGAACACCCAGGCATCCCTCGCCTCACCCAATGGCGCAATACCTCCCTCTGCGATGCTGACCTCACGGTCAGGGATAACCGAATTCATATCAATCTGGTAAACCTGACCTATCCCTTTACAAACCGGGCATGCCCCATAAGGCGAGTTGAAGGAAAAACTATTGGGCGAGGGCTCTTCGTAAGATAGCCCCGTGTCTTCACACATCAACTGCTTACTGTAGGTAGCGGTCTTTCCGGCATCGTCCTCTCCTACATGTACAAACATCAGGTCCTTCCCCATCTTCAATGCCTTCTGCACGCTCTGGCTCAAGCGCGTCCTGAACTCCGCTTCAACCTTCAACCTGTCCACTACAACCTCAATGTCATGTACTTTGTATCGATCAACCTGCATCTTGGCCACGAGGTCACGGATCTCCCCATCCACCCGCACTTTCAGGAATCCCTTCTTCCGTATGTCTTCAAACAACTCCCGATAGTGACCTTTACGACCTCTTACAATCGGCGCTAGCACAGACAGCTTTTGTCCCTTGAACTTCTTGAAAATGTTATCGAGAATCTCTTCCTCAGAGAACCGCGTCATCTTCTTCCCTGTGTTGTAAGAATAGGCCTCACCGGCACGGGCGTAAAGCAATCGGAGAAAATCGTAGATCTCGGTAACGGTACCCACGGTAGAGCGGGGATTCTTATTGGTGGTTTTTTGTTCGATGGAGATCACTGGCGACAAGCCTGTGATCTGATCAACGTCTGGCCGCTCCATATCCCCGATGAACTGGCGCGCATAGGCCCCAAATGTCTCCATATAACGGCGCTGCCCCTCGGCATAAATCGTATCAAATGCCAGCGAACTTTTCCCGCTTCCACTGATCCCCGTGATCACCACCAGCTGGTTCTTGGGAATGGAAATATCAATATCCTTCAGGTTGTGCACCCGCGCACCGAGGACCTCTATGAACTCACTCATATGGTAAAGTTATTGGGTTATTGGCTTATTGAGTTATTATTAAAATAACCTATAACAAATAACCCAATAACATCGCCGGGTTTTGGCAGTTTAGCGGAAATCCCTAAATTTGTCCTCCAGTTCTTTATTTACTTATCCAGAAAGGCTGAGGGATATGGCCCTTTGACGCCTTGACAACCTGTCGCATGATAAGGTGTCACCGCCATCTCAACAATTGTTGGGAACGATAAGCAAGTTCAATTTCTACATTGAATTTTCCTTCGCACTTCTGGTTAAACAATTTGGGACCCGTTAACTACCAATTACCAATATCTATTGCTAATTGCCAATTGTAAATTGCCAATTGTTAATTGTTAAATAATATCATCATGAGCACACTACATTTTGAAACTTTGCAACTCCACGCGGGTCAAGAAATCGACCCCACAACAAAATCCAGGGCAGTACCAATCTATCAAACCACCTCTTACGGATTCGACAATTCCGCACATGCCGCGGATCTGTTTGGACTCAGAGCCTTCGGAAACATTTACACGCGGATCATGAACCCCACCACCGATGTGTTCGAGAAGCGCATCGCAGCATTGGAAGGCGGTGTAGCCGCGTTGGCAGTGGGTTCTGGCCAGGCCGCACAGTTCATTGCATTGAATAACATTTTACAGGCTGGCGACAACTTTATCTCCACTTCATTCCTTTACGGCGGAACCTACAACCAATTCAAAGTGGCCTTCAAACGCCTCGGTATTGAAGCACGGTTTGGCAACGGCGACGATGTGGAAAGCTTTGTGCCGCTCATCGATAAAAATACAAAGGCGATCTACCTGGAGACCATTGGCAATCCAAGGTTGAACATCCCCGACTTCCAAAAATTTGTGGCGCTTGCAAAAGAGTATGACCTTCCATTGATCGTAGACAATACTTTTGGTGCCGGCGGATACCTCGTAAGGCCATTGGAACTCGGCGCCAACATTGTAGTAGAATCCGCTACCAAGTGGATCGGCGGACATGGTACATCCATCGGCGGTGTGATCGTAGACGGTGGAAATTATAACTGGGGCAATGGAAAATTCCCACAGTTCACAGAGCCCTCAGAAGGCTACCACGGGCTGAAATTCTGGGATATTTTTGGCGAAGGCAATCCACTCGGTTTGCCCAATATCGCCTTCATCATCCGCGCGCGGGTAGAAGGACTTCGCGATTTTGGTTCAGCTATCAGCCCATTCAATTCATTCCTGCTCATCCAGGGTTTGGAAACATTATCATTACGTGTACAACGCCACGTTGAAAATGCTTTATCACTGGCGAAATGGCTGGAGAGTCATCCGCAGGTGAACTATGTATGGTATCCCGGACTCGAAAGCAGCCCATACCATGTCAACGCGAAAAAATACCTGAACGGTGCTGGTGGCGGTGTGCTTCAGTTTGGCGTGAAAGGTGGCAAAGAGACGGCAGCGAAATTCATTAATGAACTGAAGCTGGCTTCACACCTCGCAAATGTGGGCGATGCCAAAACACTGGTGATTCATCCCGCAACCACTACGCATGAGCAACTCGGTGAAGAAGAACAAAAAGCTTCAGGTGTATTGCCAGACATGGTACGTGTGAGTGTGGGCATTGAACACATCGAGGACATCAAGGCAGATTTCGAACAGGCTTTTGTAAAGATCGGCGCAGCGCAACATGTCTAATCGTTTTAAGGTTTTTCAATATAACGGGCCATTCAAACAGGAATCCGGGGTAAAAATCCCCGGATTCCATCTGGCTTATTCCACCCATGGCACCATCAACAAAGACGGTTCCAATGTGGTCTGGATCTTTCATGGCATCACTGCCAACAGTGACCCTGCAGAATGGTGGCCCGGCATGGTGGGCGAGGGCAAGCTTTTTGACCCCGCAAAGTATTTCATCGTCTGTGTGAACATGCCCGGCTCCTGTTATGGAAGCATCGGACCTTTGTCTGACCATCCGGAGACAGGAAGACCATGGTACCATCATTTTCCGTTCTTTACGCCGCGGGACATCGCGCATGCCTACAGGCATTTGCAGGAAGAACTCGGCATCGCCCGGATACATATTGGCATCGGCGCGTCTATGGGCGGACAGATCCTGCTGGAGTGGGCAGTGGAAGATCCCGATCTTTTTGAACACATCGTCCCCATTGCTACCAACGCAGTGCACTCCGCATGGGGCCGTGCATTCAACGCATCGCAGCGGATGTGTATTGAGACCGATGTCACCTGGCTTCTAGAAGACCCTGCTGCGGGTGCTAAAGGCATGGAAGTGGCGAGGTCCATCGCACTGATCAGTTATCGGCATTATCACACCTATGCGGCAACGCAACAAGACGACAACGAAACCATTGAACATTTTAAAGCGGAGAGTTACCAGCGATACCAGGGCGTGAAACTCTCGCGCAGGTTCAACGCTTTCAGCTACTATGCATTGAGCAAGACCATGGATGCGCATAACCTGACAAGAGGTCGTGAGAGCCTGGATACCGCGCTGGGAGCCATTCGTGCGAGGGCCCTGGTCATCGCCGTGGACTCAGACCTGCTCTTCCCACCGGTGGAGCAAAGATTCCTTGCAGAGCATATACCCAATGCAAGGTTTGAGTCTATACATTCTTTGTATGGGCACGATGGGTTCCTGCTGGAAGACGAAAAACTCGGCGAACTCATCACCGCATTCGTAAC
>JBKCVJ010000099.1:0-25530 GCA_046317915.1 Sphingobacteriales bacterium | reverse complement strand
GTCAATCTAGGGCTAACTAATCCTACCAAATTGATCCTTGCTGCAGGCTATAACTACTCCACAAACAAGAGCAACGTATTCCGTACTGAGAATTTTCAGAACTTCTGGCTCAGCCTCGGTATCAGCTTTACAAATTAGTGGCTTATGTTCGGGTTCAATTTGAGAAAGATTTGCAACAATTCATTTTCCGGAGCATGTTTTTCAAACTAATTCAAATTTTGGGCAAAACCCAAATTTCCGTACCTTTGCGTTCCTTTGAATTTTAGGCCTGAACATCAAACGGAACAATACAATCATAATTGATTGACAATCAATGCTTTCTGGGGAAACCCGGGAAACAGGGATGTATTGTTGTCTCAATAACTTAAAAGCGCTTTACAACTATGTCTTCTACGAAACTGGCACAGAACGGCAGAATGAACTTCGGGAAAGTGAAGCACCTGGCTGAAACGCCAGACCTTCTGGAAATCCAGATTCAGTCGTTCAAAGAGTATTTCCAGCTGGAAACCACCCCTGACAAGCGTAACATCGAAGGCTTGTTCAAGGTTTTCAAGGAAAATTTCCCCATTACAGACACCCGGAACATCTTTGTGCTTGAATTCCTGGATTACTTTATCGATCCCCCACGCTATACCATCGAAGAATGTATGGAGAGGGGTCTTACCTACGCCGTTCCGTTGAAGGCCAAGTTGCGCCTGAGCTGTAACGACGAAGAACACGTTGATTTCCAGACTATTGTACAGGACGTGTTCCTGGGCAATATTCCCTATATGACTCCCCGCGGTACCTTTGTGATCAATGGTGCGGAGCGGGTAGTGGTTTCCCAATTGCACCGCTCACCCGGTGTATTCTTCGGTCAGTCTATCCACCCCAATGGAACCAAGATCTATTCTGCAAGGGTGATCCCCTTCAAAGGTGCCTGGATGGAATTTGCGACAGACATCAACAACGTGATGTATGCTTACATCGACCGTAAGAAAAAATTCCCTGTAACAACCCTGCTGCGTTCTATCGGATACGAAACAGACAAGGATATCCTTGAACTGTTCGGTATGGCCGATGAAGTAAAGGCTGACAGGAAAGCACTTGAGAAGTATGAAGGCAAGCGCCTCGCTGCTCGTGTATTGCGTACCTGGGTGGAGGATTTCGTGGATGAAGATTCTGGTGAAGTAGTATCCATCGAGCGTAATGAGGTGGTGATGGAGCGCGATACCGTTCTCGGTAAGAATGAGATTCAGTCGATCCTCGACATGGACGTAAAATCTGTGTTCATCCAGAAAGAAGAAGTAAGTGGCGATTATGCCATCATCTATAATACCCTGAACAAGGATACATCTAACTCTGAACTCGAAGCCGTTCAGCATATCTACCGCCAATTGCGTGGTGCGGATGCTCCGGATGACGAGACAGCAAGGGGTATTATCGATAAGCTCTTCTTCTCCGATAAGCGTTATGACCTCGGTGAAGTAGGCCGTTATAAAATCAACCGTAAACTCAATCTCGATTACGACCTGGAGCAGAAAACACTGACCAAGGATGATATCATCGAGATCATTAAATACCTGGTTCGCCTCACCAACGGTAAAGCGGAGATCGATGACATCGATCACCTGAGCAACCGTCGAGTACGGACCGTGGGAGAACAACTGTATGCGCAGTTCGGTGTAGGTCTGGCCCGTATGGCCCGTACCATCCGTGAACGTATGAACGTCAGGGATAACGAGGTGTTCACACCTGTTGACCTGATCAATGCAAGGACATTGTCTTCTGTGATCAACTCATTCTTCGGTACTTCACAGTTGAGCCAGTTCCTTGACCAAACCAACCCGCTGTCTGAGATCACGCACAAACGTCGTATCTCCGCCCTCGGTCCTGGTGGTTTGAGCCGTGAACGCGCGGGCTTCGAGGTTCGTGACGTACACTACTCACACTATGGTCGTCTTTGTACCATTGAAACGCCGGAAGGTCCGAACATCGGTCTGATCTCCACACTTTGCGTACACGCCAAGATCAACGAGATGGGTTTCATTGAGACGCCATATCGCAAGGTGGATAACGCTAAGGTGGATATGAAAAAGCTGACCTATCTGAGCGCGGAGGAAGAGGATACAGCTAAGATCGCCCAGGCGAATATTCCTCTCACGGATAATGGTGTATTTGCAGAAGATAAAATCAAAGCAAGGCAAACTGGTGACTTCCCGATTCTCGATCCTAATGAAGTGGAATACATGGACGTGGCGCCCAACCAGATCGTTGGTCTTTCCGCATCGCTGATTCCGTTCCTTGAACATGATGATGCCAACCGTGCGTTGATGGGATCAAACATGCAACGTCAGGCTGTTCCGCTGATTCTTCCTGATGCACCTATCGTAGGTACTGGCCTGGAAGGTAAAGCAGCACGTGACGCGAGGATCCAGATCCATGCTGATGGAGAAGGCGTGATCGAGTTTGTGGATGCAAATGAAATTCACGTTCGCTATGAGCGTGATGAACAACAAAAGCTCGTAAGCTTTGAAGACGATCTGATCGTGTACAGGCTTACAAAATATATCAAGACCAACCAGGAAACCTGCATCACGTTGAAGCCTGCTGTAAAGAAAGGCCAGCGCGTTAAGAACGGCGACTTCCTTACTGAAGGATATGCTGTGAAGAATGGTGAACTGGCGCTGGGTCGCAACCTGAAAGTGGCCTTCATGCCATGGAAGGGTTACAACTTCGAGGATGCCATAGTGATCAGTGAAAAAGTGGTGAAGGATGACTTGTTCACTTCCGTTCACATCTCCGAGTTTGAACTAGAGGTTCGTGATACGAAGCTGGGTGAGGAAGAACTGACGCCAGATATCCCTAACGTTTCTGAAGAAGCAACGAAGGATCTGGATCAGTACGGTATCATCCGCATCGGTGCACAGGTTAAGGAAGGTGATATCCTCATCGGTAAGATCACACCTAAGGGTGAATCAGATCCTACGCCTGAAGAGAAACTGCTTCGTGCGATCTTCGGTGATAAAGCAGGTGATGCTAAAGATGCATCTCTGAAAGCACCAAGTGGTACGGAAGGTGTTGTGATCGGTAAGAAACTGTTCCAGCGTGCGAAGAAAGATAAGAATGCCAAAGTACGTGAGAAAGCGGCGATCGAGAAACTGGAGAAAGTGCACGTTGACAACGAGAAGGATCTGCTGGATGTGTTGATCAATAAACTGCAGACCTTGTTGAAAGACAAGGCCTCTGCCGGTGTGACCAACAACTTTGGTGAGATGCTGATCGCAAAAGGTGGAAAGTTCAACGCGAAGAACCTGGCGGGTATCGACTATCAAAATGTCAATCCATTGGGTTGGTCAAATGATGTGAAGATCGATGATCAGATCAATACGCTGTTGCACAACTATAACATCAAGTACAACGAAGAACTGGGACGTTACAAACGCGAGAAGTTCAACATTTCCATCGGTGATGAATTGCCTGCTGGTGTGTTGAAACTGGCGAAGGTTTACCTGGCTGTGAAGCGTAAGCTGAAAGTGGGTGATAAGATGGCGGGACGCCACGGTAACAAGGGTATCGTTGCAAAGATCGTAAGGGCGGAAGACATGCCGTTCCTCAGCGATGGCACACCGGTAGACATTGTACTGAACCCATTGGGTGTACCTTCAAGGATGAACCTTGGCCAGATCTACGAAACCATCCTTGGATGGGCCGGAGAGAAACTGGGCATTCGCTTCAGTACGCCGATCTTCGATGGTGCTACGCACGAAGAAATCCAGGGTCTGATCGAAAAAGCAGGACTACCTAGCTCCGGACATACTTATCTCTATGATGGAGAAACGGGTGACCGCTTCCACCAGAAAGCAACCGTGGGTATCATCTATATGATGAAACTGCACCACATGGTTGATGATAAGATGCACGCCCGTTCTATCGGACCATACTCCCTCATCACCCAGCAACCGCTTGGTGGTAAGGCTCAGTTCGGTGGTCAGCGTTTTGGTGAGATGGAGGTTTGGGCACTGGAAGCTTATGGTGCTGCCAACATCCTGCAGGAATTGCTTACCATTAAATCTGATGATATCATTGGTCGCGCCAAAACATATGAAGCGATCGTTAAAGGTGATAACATCCCGAGAGCTGGTGTACCTGAATCCTTCAATGTACTTGTACATGAATTACGAGGATTGGGACTTGAATTGAAGTTTGATAACTGATACGAATAGAAACCGGCGAAAGCCGGTTTTTTTTGGTTGTCTTTTTTCCTTTAAACTATTTTTGAAGAAACCAAGTTTCATGCATGAGGGCATTAAAAGGAATGGTATAACAGTGCTATTGTTGATGCCAATTGTGTTTATCTATTGCCTGCATTTTTTTCAACATGATGAGTCTCTGAAGCCAACTGGGTTTATCACGGCGGAGCATGCAACATACATGGTATATGCAAAGCAGTATTCTACTGGCGAGGCTTCGCTTTTTTTTCGGTATCCATTTCAGCCTGATGCTGCATCACCCAGGATTTTTTTCCAACCTCAAACATTATTGCTTGGATATCTTTGGAAGTGGACTAATTTTTCTCCAGGACTGTTGCTAACCTTATTCGGCATTTTATTTGCCTTCCTCGCTATTCGAACAGCGTATGATATCATTCAGATCGTTTGTCGGAAATATAGTGGTGTGATGACTTTGCTTTTTATCTGGGGAGGTGGGGTTATGACTTTCGTTGGTGCTGCATTTCATTTACTCACACGTGGATCCGGAGTGGATGTATGGAGTGATATCTTTAAGTTTGACCCAGGCCTTGGTTGGTGGTGTTTGTATTTTGGACGAGCACTGATATATCCTCTGGAAGCGTACTATCATTTTATATTCTTATTGGCCATTTTGTTTGTATTGAAGAATAAGTATCAGCTGGCTGCGTTGTGTGTTGTGGTGTTGACCTTTTCTCATTCATATACCAGTGTTGAACTAGCCCTGCTATTATTGGTATGGATACTTCTTGAGAAGTACTATTTCACATCAGCAATCCGGATTCATGCCGGACTTCATTTGTTACTTGCTTCGTGTATTTTTACTTTCATTTTCTATGCAGTCCTGACTGTGATGCCTCTTTATCGCCAATTGTTCAGGATGGTAAGCCTTGACTGGGGATATAAGGCATGGAATTTTATTCCCGCCTATGCTTATGTTTGGCTTTTGTCTGCTTATGTGGTCCGAAAACCTGACCTCTTTCAGAAAGCAATAGCAACGCCGGTTCAAAGACTTTTCCTGACCTGGGGTATTGTTGCCTTTCTTCTGTCTGTACACAATTTTGCTATTCATCCTATTCAACCTTTACATTTTACGCGGGGATATGTTTACGCAGGATTTTTCATGTTTGCATTGGTTAATCTGTCAGAGCATATTTTAAGCCTGCTGGGAAAAGTTTGGGTTTGTATTGTTATTGCATTTGTTTTCTGTCTTGATAACATAGTTTGGTTTGGTTCTAAATATCCTAAAAACTGTATCGGTGCTTACCTTTCAACGGAGGATGTTGAGCTGGTGCAATATTTTAATAACCAAGAAACAAAGTACCTCATTGATAATGATGCCAAGGATGTAGATATCGCCTTATTTCTCCAATTGTATACTAAACAGGTTACCACACTTCCTCATGAATTCCTGACAATCCGAACGTCTGCAGGTGCCGATGATGAAAAAATGAGGATACAGTATCTCCGAGAATATAAGCTACCCATATTAAAACTATATCGTAACGTTGATTCGGGCTTTCGCAAGCCTCCTGTTTTCCGCAATACAAAGTATACCGTCATTGCTGCAGACAATTAGATACAGCGTAAAACTAAACTTAATCAGGTGTCCAGGCTGAATCGACTCAATAAAAAGTCCCTTATTTGAGCATAGACAGGATTGATCTTGTGCGCTTTTTTCTCTTTCCCTTTCAGTTTGGCAGCCTGCGGCGGTAAGTTGGGCTCCTGGCCTGTTGCCCTAAGTATGCTGTCTGGAAATTTTACTGGATGGGCTGTTTCAAGAATCATTCCTTTCTTACCAGGGTGTGTGGCAAGATATTGTTCCAATGCTGTATATGCAACGGCTCCATGCGGATCCAGCAGATATCCATGATCGCAGAATACTTGTGCGATGGTAGCTTGCGTTTCATCATCTGTGATGCTCACACTGTGTAGTGTCTGTTGTACCAGCGGATGGGCATGGCCGAAAATTTCAAGGATACGGATAAAGTTGCTGGGATCACCCACATCCATTGCATTGGAGATGGTAGCGATAGCTTGCCTGGGTTCATACTTTCCACTCACCATATACCTGGGCACAGCATCATTGGCATTACAAGCTGCGATAAATTGATCAACGGGCAGGCCGGATTGCCATGCCATGATCCCGGCGCAAATGTTGCCAAAGTTTCCACTCGGAACGGTGATCACCGGTGCGTTTTTCTCATGCCATTGTTGTAGGGCCAGAAAATAGTAGATCTGCTGGGGTAGCCAGCGGGCAACATTAATGGAATTAGCAGAAGTCATGAAGATTTGTCCGCGCAGTTCTTCATCTGCAAAAGCCTGCTTTACGAGGCGTTGGCAGGCATCAAAATCGCCGTCAACCTCTAATGCATGGATGTTACCTCCAAAAGTGGTGAGTTGCTGTTCCTGTACGGGAGAAACCTTACCAGAAGGATAAAGGATTACCACATCTACGCCTTCCACACCATAGAATCCATCAGCCACCGCACCTCCCGTATCGCCAGATGTTGCCACCAGGACCAGAATACGTTGCTTACGTTCTCTTGAGAAATATCCAAGGCATCTACTCATAAAACGTGCGCCAACGTCTTTAAATGCCATCGTAGGACCATGAAACAGCTCGAGCGAATAGATGTCTTCGCTGATACGCACCAGCGGTATATCGAAGCCAATGGTCTCTGATACGATGTTTTGCAGTTCTTCATCCGGAATAGTGCCACCAACATAAGGCTTCATCACTTGGAAGGCGATCTCTTCGGGTGTCCGTTGCCGCAACAGTTCAGGACTGGTGAAAGGCAGGGTAGGGATCTGTTCCGGGAAATACAAGCCTTTATCCGGCGCCTGTCCGGCAATGGTGGCGTCTTTGAAACTTACATCTGGTGCTTTTTTGTTTAAACTGAAATAATTCATGATGGAATCATTTTTACGCCATGATGGTTGATGGTGGTTACATAAACCGAATGGTCAATGCCGGCTTTCGTATATATTTCTTTCATTGCTTCGCCTACGGATTCTGCTATTGCCTTATCCTTGCTGAGCATAAAGATGGATGGACCAGAACCAGATATACCGCCTCCCAATGCTCCGGCCTCTTTGGATCTTTTTTTGACGAGGTCAAACTCCGGGATAAGGATACTTCTTACGGGTTCAATGATCACATCTTCGAGGGATCTGCCGATCAGGTCATGGTCACCCAGGGTAAGTCCGGCTACGAGACCTGCAATATTCCCCCACTGCCTGATGGCATCTTTTAGCAGGATCTGTTTTTTCAGGATTTGTCTGGCATCCGAAGTCTTCACTTCAATTTGCGGATGTACCAGGGTCACATGCAGTTCAGGTGGCGTGATCTTCACAATGTCAAGCGGATGTATGCTCCGGATCAGGGTTATACCTCCCATTAAACAAGGCGCGATATTGTCTGCATGTTTTACACCTGAAGCCAGTTTTTCACCATTCATGGCAAACAGCACCAGTTCCATCGGTGTAAATGGATTGCCCATTAACAGATTGGCTGCAGCCACCGCGCCTGCAGCACTTGCAGCGCTGGAACCCGCACCACTACCAGGTTTGATACGCTTTTCTATCTGTAGTTCAAATCCCGGAGGATTGTCCATCGCAGCCATCATGGCAAGGAGCGATACACCTGCCACATTTTTTTCTGGATCTGTAGGTAAGCCATAATGATCAAGGTTTTTGATCACCAGCCCCGGAGATTCTGTTTTGGTAAGGATCATGAGATCTGAAGGTTCTTCAAGGGCAAGGCCAAGAATATCAAATCCACAAACCAGGTTGGCAACGGTTGCGGGAGAAAGTACTGAGATACGTTGCATAAAGAAGTTTTTATTAGCTATTAGCTACTAGCTAATAGCTATTACAGATCGAATAATATCCGCAAACACGCCAGAGGCCGTAACTTCCGCACCCGCGCCGGCACCTTTCACCACCAGCGGTTGGTCTGGATAACGAGGCGTGTAAAACCTGACGATATTGTCTTTGCCATACAGATGGTAGAAATCATGTGCAGGATCAATGTGTTGAAGTCCTACTGCCGCTTTCCTGTCAACGAAACTCGCCACAAATTTCAGTTTGCATCCTTTAGCGGCGGCGTTTTCATAGATGGCGCGAAAATGATCTTCGTGACGTTCAAGTTCTTTATAGAAATCGGCAACTGTTCCATCCATGCAGGAAGCCGGAAGAAAACTTTCATTACCTACCTGCTCCATTTCCATCGTTACACCAGATTCCCGTGCAAGGATCAGGATCTTCCGCGCCACATCTGTACCACTAAGGTCAAGCCTTGGATCCGGCTCAGTATATCCCTCATCCTGTGCCTGTTTCACTACTTCTGCAAAGCTTCTTTTTCCGTCGTAGTTGTTGAACACGAAGTTCAGCGTACCACTGAGCACCGCTTCAATTTTATTGATACTATCTCCGCTCCTTAAAAGATCATTGAGTGTGCCGATAACGGGTAAACCTGCGCCCACATTGGTTTCAAACAGGAACCGTGTATTGAATTCACTGGCGAGTTCTTTCAACTCACTGTAATGCGCAAACGAAGATGATGCAGCGATTTTATTGCAGGCCACCACTGCAATACTCTTTTGCAAAAGGCGCGGATATACCTCCGCTACATTTGCACTGGCGGTTACGTCCACAAATACACTGTTGCGCATATTCCTGTTGATGATGTGCTCAACAAATGCATTAAGGTCTGCAGCATCACCCTGCTCTAACGCGTTCTCCCAGTTACCATTCAATCCTTCATCCCCAATCACCATTTTCCTGCTGTTGATCAACCCAACAACTCTAACCTGCAAGCGAAGGTTTTTTAACAGGAAAGCCGACTGTTGTTGTAACTGTGTAAACAAACGACGGCCCACATTGCCCGTGCCAGCCACAAAAAGATTAACCTGGCGATAGGTGGTTTCAAAAAATTCTTCATGCAGGATGTTCACTGCTTTTTTGACATCTGCAGTACTGATCACTGCTGATATATTACGCTCTGAGGAGCCCTGCGCGATAGCCCGCACGTTCACGCCATTGCGTCCCATTGCCCCAAACATTTTTCCGCTGATGCCGGGATGGCTTTTCATATGTTCACCAACAATCGCGATGATGGAGAGTGATGTTTCTGTACTCAGGGGCTCCACCTTACCTAACGCGATCTCCCGCTCAAAGGCAGCATCAACAGCGGTACGCGCTCGATCCACAAACGCCGCATCAATGGCCACACAGATGGAATGTTCCGATGAACTCTGGGTGATGAGGATGACATTTATTTTTTCTGCCGCAAGCGCTTCAAATAGTCTTTTGGAAAATCCGGGAATGCCAATCATGCCACTGCCTTCAAGGCTGATCAGGGCAACATGGTTGATGCTTGAAATGCCCGTAACCGTTTCACTGCCCTTCACGGTTTCATTGTGGATGACAGTGCCTTCATCAGTAGGAGCAAACGTATTTTTTACCCATACCGGAATATTTTTTGACATCACTGGCTGGATGGTAGGCGGATAGATCACCTTCGCGCCAAAATGCGAAAGCTCCATGGCTTCTTTGTAAGATATGGCAGGAATGGGCCTCGCATTGGCCACCCATCGTGGGTCAGCAGTCATCATACCAGACACATCGGTCCAAATCTCCAGCGCCCGAGCATTGGCACCTGCGGCAAAAATAGCAGCGGTGTAGTCTGAACCGCCCCTGCCAAGGGTTGTGGTAATACCGTCTTTATCGGCCGCAACAAAACCCGGTATAACAAAGAGCTTTTTATGGTGATTTAACATCGAGGCGATGGCGGCATTTGTTGTTTCAATGTCAACAATAGCATTGCCGAACTGATTGTTGGTCCTGATCACCTGCCTTGCATCGATCCACTGGCTGTCTGTGCCATCCACTGCAAAGGCAGCTGCCAGCATTCTTGAACTCATCAATTCGCCAAAACTCATTATCCTGTCAAGGGTGCGTGCAGACAATTCGCCCAGCAGGTAAATGCCATTGAGGATGTCTTCCAACTCATTGCAATAGGTCTTGGTGAAACTCAACACATGGCTTTGGTGTTGCACCGGCATCAATTCCTTGACTGTTGTTAGATGCCGTTCTTCTATTGCAGCGAGTATGGATTTATAAGATTCGTCACCGGCAGCGGCTTTCTTACCACATTCTATGAGTTGATCGGTAGTACCACCCATCGCGGAGACCACCAGCATGGCATCATCGGATTTCAGGGACTGATGTACAATCTCCCTGACTTTTTTCATAGTTTCGGAACTCCCAACGGAGGTACCGCCAAATTTCAGTACGAGCATATAGTTGTTTTGCGTGAGGTTAATAAGGGTTGACCTGAAAGAGTAGCCGAAGCCCGGAGATGATATGGTAAAGCACAACCCTAACGGGTTGTAATGGTTGTTGTGATGGTAATGGACACAAGAGTAGCTGTGAGGGGCTGGAAAGAATGATATGTAAAACGACTTGCCATTACTTTGATAGATTTCAAAGATAAGGGGAATATCTTTGACAAACAAGTGAAAAAATGCTGAATTCTAATAAAATCGTCATTGTGCTGCCGGCCTACAATGCTTCTCTTACTTTGGAGAAAACAATCCGCGCGATCCCTGATCTGGCAGATGCGCTGATTGTGGTGGATGATCATAGTGCAGACGATACGTTTCGCCTTGCCCGTAATTTGGGTGCTGATAAAGTGATCCGGCACGAGCGCAATCTTGGTTATGGCGGCAACCAGAAAACCTGTTATCGTGAAGCACTGGCAATGGATGCGGATATCATCCTGATGTTGCATCCGGATTACCAGTATTCCCCGCAGATGATCCCTGCCATGTGTGCGGCCATTGCATATGGCGAGTATGATGTGTGCCTGGGCTCAAGGATATTAGGGAAAGGTGCCGTAAAAGGGGGTATGCCTGTGTACAAGTATTTTTTTAACCGGGTATTGACGCTTATACAGAATATTCTCATCAACCAGAAACTAAGTGAATACCACACTGGATTCAGGGCTTACAGGGCTGATGTACTTCGAAGCATTTCTTTTGAAAACAACAGTGACGATTTTGTTTTCGATAATGAATTGCTGTGCCAGATCCTCAAGAAAGGATACCGTGTTTGCGAAGTGAGCTGCCCAACAAGATATGATGATGCATCATCGAGCATTAACTTTTCGCGATCTGTGGTATATGGTTTGGGCGTGTTACGGGTAAGTTTGAGTTACCTGTTGGATTCATGGGGCCTTTATCGGTCAAAATTATTCAGGAATCCTTAAGGCCTTTTATATAACACGAAGTACACGGGCCATTGGCCGGAGCGTGCAACTACATTCCACGATGATTGGAGCGTGTGCATTTGTTCTTCGGTAAAATCATTCGAAATATTGGAATAGAGTACGTATGCATTCTGTTGTAGGTCTAAGGATGCGAAATGCCTTTTATCTTCACTAAGGTCAATGACTGCAGACGACATTTCATATGGAAATCCAGCGCCGGTTTCTCCGGGATCAATCCTTTGTTCCCGTATCTTTTGCATCATTATTTCCCGATGCTTGTAGTAACTGTAGTGCAGAGGCATAATGTCCCAGCCTTTGGAGATACGGTCGGGATAAATCCAAAAGAACCCACTCACCAACAATATTGCGCTGAAAATAATGTAGTTCTTCAATTCCATTCGTTCAGATACAATAGAAAAGGCAACCAAAGTAAGTGTGGCTATACAGGGATATAGGTATCGATGCATCAGCAAACCTTTGTACAGCAGCTGAGGAATAACGAGCATACAAAAGAAGATCACAAAAAGGGTGAGCAATTCCCTTGTTCTTCCGCTGAGGCGATCCCGTTTGACGAAAAGCAGGGCAAGTGGTGGCAACCACAGGAACAGCATGCCCTGGTCAGCAAAACGCCAGGCCAGCACCACCAGATTTTTGAGAAATCCATTCCAGCCCGCAGGTTCAAAAGATGGTGCCCATGGTGACCCCAGGTGGTATCCAAGCCACCCTTTTTGCTGATAATGGAAGAATAAGAATCCTCCTGCCAGGATGGCTGGAGGAATGAACAGCAGAAGGTACTTAAGAGTGCCGAGGAAGGATTTACGATAACTATCGTCACGCAGCAATCCAAACACTACAAGTGCGGCCACACAAACCATTCCCCGCATGCTCACCATGGCCAACAGCATGGATCCCAGGATGATCTTCAGGTATCGTTGTTCCAGAATGCCGAAAAGCGTTGTGAAAAGACCTGCAAACAGAATAATGTCAGGACTAACCAGCATCGACTGTGTCAGCAGGATAGGATTCAGGAAAAAGAGGATCGCCAGTAACGGGTAATTGAACGGGAAAAAATGTCTAAGGGTTAATAGCATATGCCAAACGGCTACGAGCAGAAAGGGCAACATCATCAGGTGGCTTTGGATTAAGCCTTTCCCCATTATTTTCCATACCCAGGCCAGTAGCCAACCCGTAAGGGGAGGGTGACCGCTGTCGATATGATCAGGAAGTAACAGGCTGTTTGTACCATGGGTGTAAAACCAATCGGCTTGCGCAGATGCAAGATGGGTGGTATCCCAAAAAAAAGCATGTTGCAGGGAAAGTAAAAAACAGATTGTGAGCGGAACGAGGGCCCATATGGTTTTACGCCATTCCATGCGGTATGCAAAGTAAGCTAACCCTTCGGAACTCTGTAGATTATTGAGTAATTTAAGCAATAATATTTCCCTCAAAACAATGAGTCAGCATTCCTCTTCTTCACTTTCCCTGTTCAAGAATCTGGTGGGCATCAAATTTCAGTTGTACAACAGCCTGTTTACGTCCCTTCCTTTTCATCGGATTGAAAAAACAGGTATTATGCTATCCCTGTTGCAGGCCAATTGTGAAGATGGGTACAAGAAGCGAATGAGTCCCGGAGAGATCCTGAAAGATTTTTTTCAGCGGCACACGGCTTACGAAAAAGAACAGGACCAGCTGGATCTGCTTTTTCGGTTTGTACAATATGTAGAACGCCAGGTGGTTTTATTTGATGCGCTGGAAGATGCGGCTTTTACGGAAGTCAATGATATGAGCGGCGCAGGAACATTAAAGCATCTGGAATCAGAAGTGGTCCAGAAGAATATAGATGAGGAACTCTCCCGCAAGTTATCAGACTTTGCGATCCGGTTGGTACTAACGGCACACCCTACCCAATTTTATCCCGGTTCTGTACTGGGGATCATCAATGATCTTTCAAGAGCCATCAAAGAAAATAACGTAAACCAGATCAATACCTATTTGCAGCAGTTGGGTAAAACCCCATTTTTCAAAAAGCAGAAGCCAACGCCTTATGATGAAGCGGTGAGTATGATCTGGTACCTGGAGAATGTGTTTTACAATGCTTGCGGCAGGATCATCTCATTGCTCAAGAACCAGTTTCCTGGGGCAACAGAAGAAGCCAGGCCCGTTATCAGGATGGGATTCTGGCCGGGGGGCGACAGGGATGGGAACCCTTTTGTAACCGCGCAGACCACACGAAAAGTTGCGGATGCACTTCGTGGCGCGGCCATCAAATGCTATTACCTTGACGTTCGGAGGTTGAAACGCCGACTCACATTTGAAGGTGTAGAAAACATTCTTCAGGAACTGGAGACCAAACTCTATCGCAACATTTTTATTCCGGAATACCAGATAGATATTTCTGCAGATGAGATTCTGGATACCCTGAAGCGCATTCGGGAGATCGTCATCTATCAGCACAACTCACTCTTTGTGAGTATGCTCAATGGATTGATCAACCGGGTGGAAGTATTCGGGCTATATTTTGCTTCACTCGATATACGGCAGGAAAGCAGCGTGCATGGAAAACTGTATGACTATCTCGCGCAGGAAGGTATGATCAGTAGCGCGTATTTGAATGCGGGCGATGCAGAAAAGAGAAAGATCCTCGGCAACCTTGAACCGCTGAAGAGCCTGGATATTGAAGACATGATGGTACGTGAAACGATGGCCAGTGTTCAGGCTATTGAATATATCCAGCGGACAAATGGGGAGCAGGGTTGCAACCGCTATATCATCAGCCAGTGTAACAGCGCATTGAATGTGATGGAAGTGCTGGGCCTGTTTTATCTCGCAGGGTGGAAACGCGATGCGGTGAAGATCGATGTGGTGCCTTTGTTTGAGACTATTGATGACCTGCAGCAGGCTGCTGGTGTGATGAAAGAATTGTATGACGATGAAGTGTATATGACCCATTTACGCAGGTGCGGGAGTGTACAGACCATTATGCTAGGCTTTTCGGATGGCACGAAGGACGGCGGTTACCTAATGGCGAACTGGAGCATTTATAATGCAAAGGTTCAGCTGACGGAAATCTCCAGGCAGTACGGCATTGATGTCGTTTTTTTTGACGGAAGAGGTGGACCTCCGGCACGTGGCGGCGGCAAGACGCACAAGTTCTATTCCTCCCTTGGCCATAAAATTGCCAACAGGGAGATACAGCTCACCATACAGGGACAAACGGTGAGTTCCAATTTTGGAACCGTTGATGCGGCCCAATTCAATATTGAACAATTGCTCCATGCGGGGATTTCCAATGATTTGTTCTCGGATAAAAATGTGACCCTTTCCGCGAAAGAGGAAGCCCTCATCAGTGAATTGGCTGAAGCCAGTTTTGAAGCATACAGTGCACTAAAGAATCATCCTTATTTTCTTGAATATCTGTCGCATGTAAGCCCGCTTCGCTTTTACGCGGAAACCAATATCGGCAGCAGACCTTCAAAAAGGGGCGGGGGAAGATTGAGCCTGAAAGATCTGCGGGCCATTCCGTTTGTAGGCGCTTGGAGCCAGTTGAAGCAGAATGTGACAGGATACTTCGGTGTGGGCACTGCATTGAAGAAGCTGGATGCAGAAGGGCGGTGGAATGAGGTGCAGGATCTCTATGATCAGTCTCCTTTTTTCAGGACCCTTTGTGATAACTGCGAGATGGCCATGAAGAAATGTTTCTTTCCTTTAACGGCATATATCGCAGACCATGCTGTGTATGGTGAGATCTGGCGGCAGATCCATGATGAATATGAACTTACAAAGATGTATCTCACTAAGCTTAATGGGAAAGCGGAACTAATGGCTTCTTACCCGGTTGAGCAGTTGTCTGTTCAGATGCGGGAAAGAATCGTGTTGCCTTTGCTGACCATTCAGCAGTATGCGATCAGTAAGGTGCGTGAAATGGATGAGCAACTCGTGCAAACGCCGATGCGATCCGTGTATGAGAAACTGGCGATGCGATGTAGTTTTGGGATCATTAATGCAGGGCGAAATAGCGCTTAATCAATGTGATAATGCGGCAATGCGGCTGAACGCTTCGCGTAGGCACAAGGCATTTGGCAATTGGCATTGCGCAGCCGGGCAACGCACGGACGCGCTTCCTACATTACCGCATTTCCGCATTGCCGAATTGACACATTTTAAAAGGGGAACATAGAAATGTTCCCCGTTGTTTATGACCCAACTTTGACTGCTTGTCAAAACTTGTAAATTGCTGCGATGAGTGCACTCGTATTAGATTTTAGAGCGGCGCCATCTTTATCAGCAAAAATTTCTTTGCTTGCAGATTCAAACCTAATTTCAGGGATGAATGTAAGCGGACCGGCTTTAAAGTTTGCGGAGAGCGTATTTGCCCAAACAGATGCACCCATAGGTGCTATCGACATACCTCCGAGTTGATTCTTGTCGTTGTGAATTTCTGAACGGAATGTGAATCCAACTGTTGAAGACGGATCAAAGTTCAGATAAGCTGCAGTACCCCACCAGTTCTTGAAATCTTCTTTGGCTGCAAGCGCGTCTTGCGTTACCGTTTTCTTAGATTGTACCGTGCCATTGAAACCTACGCTGAATTTATCAGTAAGGGTTGCTGTTGCCACCATGTCAAGCTGGCGAACTTTAATAGAATCGGCGGTTTGCCCGCCCACATAATTCAGGTAAAGCTTGATTTTATCCGTCGCCGCCAGGCTATACTGCGCAAGGATGAATTTTTTTGCACCGGGAGGAGACCATTTGTAATCTGTCTGGTTAGAGATTCCCAGCATGAATCCGCTTTTACCCGCAGTTGCTTCTGCCTTGATACCGGTATGGAAAAATGGTCCCCAGGAGAACATATATGACATACTATAGTTCCTATTGGCCGGGGCATCCACCAATTCGTAACCCACATGTGTGGCCCAGCTACCCATGGTAAATTTCAACCAGTCTTTGGGCGAATAGGTAACATACAACTGCTTGATTGCCTGTGTTATACCGTTATCATTATACGAGAATTCCTGCGCACGTTTTCCAAATCCGAGATCTGCAACGAAGCCTACCTTTCCAATACTGTGTTCCATTTTGAGGGAGGCCATACCCAGTTCAAAGGAGTTATGGCTGTTGGTAAAAGAAGTGCGGTTGTTGGATGGATTCTTGCTGAAATCATACCGGTAGTACGCGTCTACAAAACCGGAAATGATCAGGGGTTTTTTTTCTTCTTTGACGGGCTCGGTAGCCGGTGTTTCCTGGGCAAAAAGAGGGCTTAGGGCTGCTGTAAGCACAGCCGTTACAATAAGTTTTCTTAACATTGTAATGCATTTTAGTTCTGAATGAAAAAGGTACGGTGAAGAAATTATCTTGTTATTCCACAACAAGTTCTTCAACTGTGCCTTTTTCTATCCTTATTTCTGTATCCTTCTCTCCTCTCTTTTTCAGGATCAATGTTCCCTGAACATAAGATTCGTTGTGTTGAGACGCATCAAGGCCTCGTTCTTCATCTTCAGAAGAAACACGCATTGGAAGAACAAAATTGATGAATTTGAAAATGGCATAAGAAACAACAAAGCTATATCCAGCGGCTATGGCCATCGCCTTCAACTGTGTGACGAAGAATGATGCATTACCATAGAACAAGCCATCGTTACCTAGACTGTTCACCGTTTTAGTTGCAAAGATCCCCGTAAGAATCATTCCCACAATACCGCCAAGTCCATGGCAGGGGAATACGTCAAGGGTGTCATCCAGTTTTGATTTCTGTTTGTAATAAACAGCTACGTTTGAAATGATCGCTGCAACTACACCAATAAATATACTTTGTGGGATGGCAACAAAACCCGCCCCCGGTGTAATGGCAACCAAACCTACTACAGCGCCAATGCAAAATCCAACCACGGAAGGTTTTTTCCCACGCATTACATCAAAAAACATCCACGACAAACCTGCGGCAGCTGCTGCAGTATTTGTGGTAGCGAAAGCGGATACAGCTAATGCGTTAGATGCAACAGCCGAACCAGCATTAAAACCAAACCATCCAAACCAGAGCAGACCAGTACCAATTAACACATAAGGCACGTTAGCAGGAGGAATTTCTGCTCCTTCCATATGCGTTTTCCTGCGCTTCAATACCATGGCACCTGCTAGTGCGGCACAACCTGCAGAAATATGTACAACTGTACCACCTGCAAAATCAAGGGCACCCATTGCAGCAAGAAATCCCTTAGGATGCCAGCTCCAATGCGCCAGTGGTGCATATACCAATATGCTGAACAGTGCAATAAACAGGATATAGGAAGTAAATCTGATCCTTTCGGCAACGGCACCTACCACAAGACCTGGCGTAATGATGGCGAACATTAATTGGAAAAGAGCAAATAATGTTTTAGGAATGGTTGGGGCTGCGCTCCATGGCTCACCGGAGTTAACGCCTTTAAAAAACAGGTGGGTAGAAGGATCTCCAATGAATCCACCTAGGGAATCACCAAAGCTCAGACTGTAACCTACAGTTACCCAGATGATACTCACCACACCAGCGGCAACAACTGATTTGATCATAGTTGAAATCACATTCTTACGGTGAACCATTCCACCGTAGAAAAATGCCAAACCAGGCGTCATCAGGAAGACCAGGGCAGTGGCAACTAACACCCAGCCAATATCAGCTGAATTATAAACCTTTCCCTCATCCGCAAAATCCGGAAGAGAGGGAACAAAGATTGCGGCAACCGCAAGCGAAGCCAGCAGAACAAAGGGAATGGCTTCTTTTAATCCAATTTTCTTCATAGTTGTTTGTTTTGGCTAAAATCTATTGACATAACAACATTAGTTCAGAAAATAGTAAAAAGTAACCCCTTTAGTTAGTAATTTTAAACATAGAGGAAAATATAATATGATTAGATTTACATCGATTTAGCACTGTAAGTTATTTGTAATCAAGATGTTAAATCGCAAATAGTGAATATGTAATCGATTTGTTAGAAAAATTAAATCTGGATAAGTGTACATATATAAATATACATAATATAAAAGCCCCGAATTCGGGGGCTTTTATATTGTTGGTTGTAAAAATTGGGTCTATCTGTAAAGTTCTACTATGCTTCTGTCTTTGCTTTCCAGTTTTGAGGATCCGGTCAGGTATTCATCCACCGATCTGGCGCATTCCCGGCCTTCGCTAATGGCCCACACAACCAGGGACTGGCCCCGTCGCATATCGCCACAGGCAAAGATCTTGGAGATGCTCGCCTTGTAGTTGCGTTCATTGGCGTTCACATTTCCCCTGGTGTCCAATTCAACACCCAGTTCCTGGATCATGCCCATGTGTTGGGGGTGTACAAATCCCATAGCCAGTAACGCAAGGTCACAACGTATCTCCCGCTCCGATCCTTCAACTTCAATAAAGCTTGAGGGTCTGCCGTCTTCGCTGGTTTTCCATTCCAGATCCGCAATTCGCAGGGCCCTGAGCTTCCCTTGTTCGTCTCCTATAAATGCCTTAGTTGTAACCGCCCAATGACGCTCGCAACCTTCTTCATGTGACGACGATGTTTTCAGGACCATCGGAAACGTAGGCCAGGGCATATTGCCCGCACGGGATGCCGGTGGTTTAGGCATTAACTCAAACTGGGTCACTGATGCTGCTCCATGTCGGTTGGAGGTGCCCACGCAATCGCTACCTGTATCACCGCCTCCAATCACCACTACCTGCTTCCCGATGGCACTGATTGTTTCCGGAGCAATATTGCTCTCGATCCCTGCATTATGGAAGGGGTCAATTCCTGCAACCCGTTTATTTTGTTGTTTCAGGAAATCCATTGCATAATGTACGCCATTCAGCTCCCTGCCGGCTATCGGCAGATCTCTCGGTGAGGTTGATCCTCCGGCAAGTACAATGGCATGGTATTCCCGAAGCAGGTCATTGATACTTATGTTCACACCAACATTGGCATTGCATTTAAATTGCACGCCTTCTTCTTCCATCAGCGCAACACGCCTGTCGATCACCCATTTCTCCAGTTTGAAATCAGGGATGCCATAACGAAGCAGGCCGCCTGGTTTGTCGTCACGCTCATATACCGTAACAAGATGTCCGGCCTGATTCAACTGCGCAGCGGCGGCAAGTCCTGCAGGACCGGAGCCGATCACCGCCACTTTTTTTCCGCTGCGTACATTCGGTTTCCTGGCTTTCACCAATCCTTTCTCAAAGGCGATCTCAATGATGTGTTTTTCGATCTCTTCAATGGTGATGGCAGGTTGATTGATGCCGAGCACACATGCAGATTCGCAAGGGGCCGGACAAATCCTTCCTGTAAATTCAGGGAAGTTGTTGGTGGACGAAAGAATTTCGTATGCCTCTTTCCAGCTCTTGCGGAAAACGGCGTCATTGAATTCAGGGATGATATTCCCTAATGGACAGCCATTGTGGCAAAAAGGGACACCGCAGTCCATGCATCTCGCTGCCTGCTGGTTGAGTTTTTCATCACTATACCGTTGAACGAATTCCTGGTAATTTTTTAACCTGTCTTCCACCGGTATTTTTGCAGGAAGTTCCCTGTTGAACTCCATGAATCCTGTCGTTTTTCCCATATCCAGATGATGATGCTGTTATTGAATTAATGACTGGCTACGCTTTGTGCCAATGATTTGGCTTGTAACACTTTTTTGTAATCTCTCGGGAATACTTTCACGAAATGCCTGAGCTGTGATTCAAAATCATCCAGGATGAATTCTGCAACAGCACTGCCAGTATAGTTGAAGTGTTCCTGGATCATGGATCTCAGTTGTGCCGCACTCTCATGGTCAACACTATCCAGGTCAACCATTTCCTGATTACAGTTGCCGGCAAAATTTCCGTTGACATCATACACATATGCGATACCACCACTCATGCCCGCGGCAAAGTTCCTTCCAGTTTCACCAAGGATCACTGCCCTGCCTCCGGTCATGTATTCGCATCCATGATCACCTACACCTTCTACCACGGCAGCAGCGCCCGAGTTCCTAACGCAGAATCTTTCACCAGCCTTGCCTCTGATAAAGGCCTTGCCCGAGGTAGCGCCGTAGAAAGCCACATTGCCGATGAGTATATTCTTTTCGGGAACAAACCCTGCAGTATGATCTGGGTAGATGATCAGTTTTGCCCCACTGAGTCCTTTGCCAAAATAATCATTTGCATCGCCTTCCAATTCATGTGTGACACCCCGGGTATTAAAGGCTGCAAAACTTTGCCCGGCCGTGCCCCTGTATTTGAAATGTATGGTATCATCAGGTAATCCTGCTTCACGATATTTTTTGGTGATCTCGTTGGATAAAATGGTACCCGTGGTGCGGTCCGTGTTCTTGATCTCAAACTGGCCTTGTACGCGCTGACCCAGTTCCAGTGCGGGTTGCGCTGCCTGCAGCAGTTTCCAGTCCAGCACCATCCCCAATCCATGATCCTGTTCTTCCTGTTTGTACAATCCAGTGTACATCGATGTAGGTTCTTTGTAAAGGATTGGAGCAAGGTTGAGGCCTTTGTATTTCCAATGATCGATGTTTTCTTTCTGCACAAGATTATCTACCTGTCCCACCATTTCATTGATGGTCCTGAATCCCAGTTCTGCCATGATCTCGCGCAATTCCTGTGTAAGGAACTTGATGAAGTTCACCACATATTCTGCGGCACCATTAAAGCGCTTGCGGAGTTCCGGGTCTTGCGTTGCTACGCCCACCGGGCAGGTATTGAGATGGCATTTGCGCATCAGGATACAACCTTCCACCACCAATGCCGCCGTTGCTACGCCCCATTCCTCAGCACCCAATAAGGTAGCGATCGCAACATCGCGACCGGTCTTCAACTGACCATCTGTTTGCAATACAACCCTGCTACGCAATTTATTTTTCACGAGGGTTTGCTGTGATTCGGCCAAACCGAGTTCCCAGGGAAGCCCCGCATGCTTGATGGAGCTTATGGGTGATGCACCTGTGCCTCCGTCAAAACCTGATACAAGGATTACGTCTGCTTTTGCTTTGGCAACGCCAGCTGCAATAGTACCCACACCCGCCTTTGACACCAGCTTCACGCTGATACGTGCGGCCCTGTTTGCATTCTTTAAATCGAAGATCAGCTGCGCCAGATCTTCAATGGAGTAAATATCGTGATGGGGTGGTGGTGAGATCAAACCCACACCTGGTGTGGAATGACGCACGCGACCGATCCAATCGTCCACTTTATGTCCGGGCAACTGACCACCTTCTCCCGGCTTGGCACCCTGTGCCATTTTAATTTGCAGTTCATCAGCCTCAGTCAGATACAAACTTGTAACGCCAAATCGCGCGGATGCTACCTGTTTGATGGATGAACGCATGGAATCACCATTCGGGAGGCGCTGGTACCTTGCTTCATCTTCACCGCCTTCGCCGGTATTGCTTTTTCCACCCAGCCTGTTCATCGCAATGGCCAGCGTAGTGTGTGCTTCCCATGAAATAGAACCGAAACTCATTGCACCCGTGGCAAATCTTTTATAAATATTTTCCGCCGGCTCCACTTCATCCATACTGATGGCTGGTCTCGTTCTGCGGAACTCCAGCAAACTTCGCAGCGTGCAGGCTTTTTCCGATTGGTCGTTCACCAGCTTCGAATACTTCTTGAACAGACTAAAATCATTGGTACGTGTAGAATGTTGCAGCAAATGAATGGTCTGCGGATTGAACAGGTGGAACTCGCCTTTTCGTTTCCATTGGTATACGCCACCCACGGGTAAACGATCTACCGGAATATCTTTTCTGGAGAAGGCCACTTCATGTTTGATCAATACTTCTTTTGCGATCTCATCGAGCCCCATGCCTTCAATGCGTGAAACCGCACCGGTAAAATATTTGTCCACTACATCTCTGTTGAGTCCGATGATCTCAAAGATCTGTGCACCCTGGTAGCTCTGGAATGTGGAGATGCCCATTTTAGAGAACACTTTCAGCAGCCCGTCACACACGGCTTTGACGTAATTCTTTTTCAATTGTTCTGCATCAAGATCCTTACCCAGTTTGCCGGCTTGCTTGAGTGCGCGGATAGAACTGAGTGCGAGGTAGGGATTGATGGCCGTAGCACCAAACCCAATGAGGCAGGCGAAATGATGCACTTCCCAAACGTCTCCTGCTTCTACAACAATACCTACTTTTCCACGCAGTCCTTTCCGGATCAGGTGATGATGCACTGCAGCGGTGGCCAGCAGTGAAGGGATCGGGGCATGTTCAGAATCGATGGCGCGGTCTTGCAGGATCAGCACCTCAAATCCGTCTTCCACTGCATCCACCGCATAGCGGCAGAGGCGATCAATGGCTTTGCGCAGCGAGCCGGGTTGCCCATCGGCACGGAAATAACACTGCAGTGTTTTGGCCTGGAAGATGCCGGTGTCTATGCTTCGGATCTTTTCCAGCTCGTAGTTGCTCAATACCGGATTTTTCAACGCTACGGTATGGCAGGCGAGTGGCTCTTCATTAAGAAGATTACCATTATTGCCAACGAAAGTTGCCAGCGACATCACCAGTCGTTCCCGAATGGGATCGATGGGTGGATTGGTGACTTGCGCAAACAGTTGTTTGAAGTAATTGCTTAGGTGCTGTGGCTGATCACTCAATACTGCCAGTGGTGCATCGGTGCCCATCGATCCAATCGGTTCTTTTCCATCTTCCGCCATAGGCGCGATGATGGTCTCAAGGTCTTCCGTACTATAGCCAAATGTTTTTTGGTATTTGAAAACCTGGTCTTCTTCCAGGTGCGTAAACATAACCCTGGGTTCGGGAAGTTCATTCAGGCGGATCTTGTATTTATTCAGCCACTCATCGTAAGGCTTGCGTGAGCAAATGTCATTTTTCAATTCTTCGTCACTGATGATGCGGCCCTGTTCCAAATCAACCACAAACATTTTACCGGGTTGTAACCGTCCTTTTTCCAGGACGATAGAAGGGTCAACTGGAAGTGCGCCGGTCTCAGAAGCCATGATCACCCGGTCGTCATTGGTTACGCAATATCTTGAAGGACGAAGTCCATTCCTGTCGAGTGTAGCGCCAATAATCCTGCCATCCGTAAATGAAATAGATGCCGGACCATCCCAGGGTTCCATGAATGATGCATGGAATTCATAAAATGCTTTTTTTACAGGATCCATATCCTCATTGCCGTCCCAGGCCTCGGGGATCAACATCATCATCACATGTGGAAGCGATCTTCCGGTGAGCGTCAGCAGCTCGATCATATTGTCCAGGCTCGCGGAGTCCGATTGTCCTTCAGTAACAATCGGAAGTAACATTTCCATCTCTTCCCTGGTGAAATACGGAGAGGTAAATCCTTTTTCGCTGGTGCGCAGCCAGTTCAGATTTCCCTGCAGGGTGTTGATCTCACCATTGTGTGCGATATATCTGAAGGGTTGCGCCAGTTTCCAGGAAGGAAAAGTGTTCGTCGCGAACCTTGAATGTACCAAGCCATATGCACTCACCACCCGTTTGTTGCTGAGGTCAGGAAAGTATTGCCTTACCTGGTGACTGGTCAACTGCCCCTTGTAAACCACGGTTTTGAAAGAGAGGGAAGCGATATAGAATCCGATGGCGTCTTTCCTTACCGTATTATTGATGAGGTTACTGGAATAGTTTCTGAGAACAAATAATTTTCGTTCAAAAACAATGGGATCGGTTACGTGATCCGGACAGGCAATAAACACCTGTTCCATCTCGGGTTCCACGGACAAAGCGGTAGGGCCGATGCCAGTAGGATTTACCGGAACCTTGCGCCAGGCAAGGATCTCCAGCCCCAGTTTCTCGGAGGAGCGGATGAAAATATCCCTGCATTCTTCGCGAAGTTTTAATTCTTTGGGGAAGAAGATCATGCCCACGGCATATCGCCCAAAAGAGGGCAGGTGTACGCCCAGTTTCAGGCATTCTTCGAAGAGAAATTCATGCGGAACCTGTATCTGTATCCCTGCACCGTCACCGGTATTGGCTTCGCAGCCGCAGGCACCGCGGTGCTCCATATTCTCCAGGATGGTCAATGCATCGGAAACAATTTTATGGCTCTTATTGCTCTTGATATTGGCAACAAATCCTATCCCGCACGCGTCGTGCTCAAATTCCGGGCGATACAATCCCATGTTGCTTGTCATTTCCATGCAGCAGTGTTTAGAAATAATTCAATAAAAGGATGATTTCTATAGACGGATTTCAAGATTCACGACAAGCAATGATCTAATTTACGGAAAAAACACCAAATTCTAACAATTAGTAAATAACAATTGACAATTGGCAATTGGAACCAGTTACTAAAGTCTAGTCTTTAGCTACTAGTGCCAATTGCTAATTGTCAATTGTCAATTGTTAATTGTTAGTTCAGATATTCGCCAGCATCTCGCAAAGCACCGTGTTGTTCAAAGTATGCCAGTTCAGCATCCAGGATCTCAATCAGGTCAGCCTCTTCAACCTCAAGGTCATTGTGGTGGGTCTGGAGCATAATGTAGTCTCTGAGTTTTTGTTCATCAATTTCGATGGGGAATTCGCAGATGGTGTCATCACTCAGGTGTTGGCTGCAGATATCGTAATACTCATCCTTGATCTCAAGGATCAGCATTACATCTTCCCATGTGTATTTAAACCGGATGGGATTGGGGAGATTTTTAAAAATCACTTCAACAGCTTCGTCAAAACAATAATAGAACGTTCCGTTATTCTCGTTAGAGAGCGTATGATCATGCATAGCCAGCACTTTTTTTTGATCGAAAAAAATTACCTCCTGTGTTCGGGAGAAGCACCGGTTTTTAAAGCATTGGATTAACCAGAAAGGAAGGGGGAAACGTAGATATCGGTTCAATAAAATTAGCATTGTTGCGATCATTTTATTCAATTGTGCATATATTTTTTTTGACCCATGATAATCAATCAACTGTGTTGTACATAAATGTGGATTAACTACATTTTCTCTTCAAGCACAAAAAAAGACCAGTGATTTTTTACTTCACTGGTCAGCTTTCATGTGGTTGTTGTTGGTTGTCAAATCAGGTAACTGAAAAGGGTATCGTC
>JBKCVJ010000098.1:0-2780 GCA_046317915.1 Sphingobacteriales bacterium | reverse complement strand
CCAAAAAGGAGATCCGCGATATAATGTTCTTTGACAAAGAGTACGGAAACAGACACCAGGATGGCACAGATCAGGATGGCCGCGCCGAGTTTACTTCGGTCCGCATAATAGGTCCACAACCCCGCCGTCATGGAAAAGCCGACGTGCAGGGAAGGAAATCAATTGTAAGGCGTATCGTGTTTGTTATCAAATGCAAGAAGGAATCGCGAAAAATCAAATGGATTGTTCGGCGGCCTCATGACATCGTAGGTTGGAAAGGTCAGAAACACCACGTAAGCGATCAAACCCGTAAGGCTAAACGAAAAAAACATGCGGCGGTACAGCAGATGGTCTTTCACATACACAAAGGGCAGGATCACGATCACATACATGCTGGCATAGGCGAAGACCCAGATAGGTTCAAAGGGGATCATATCATCCCACTTGGTTTTAAGAATATGTCTCTTGAAATGATCGTTCAGCTCCAGATGATTGATGATGACATACAATGGCCAGATGATGCCAAAATAAAGCAGGGCAAGAAACCAGTTGGGGTGGCTCCTGATAAATGCAATGATCTTTTGCATGAACTGAGGGTTTAGGTGCAGACGTACGTACTGTACAATATAAAGAAAGTTTGATGGAAACCGAATCCGCCATCGGTTTCTACCTTAATTTCACATAGAAATAAAACAATATGTCAATAACGGACTATAGCAACAAAACCATCGAAGAACTCACCCTGGAAGAAAAGAAACTCAAAAAGAATCGCATCTTCAACGCCCTGTGGATTGGCTTTGTGGTAGGCATCATGGTCTATCGCCTTGCAACCCGGGGATTTGGATTCATTGCTATCGCCATTCCCGTGGCTCTTTTGGCCCTTACACTTAAGGGTATACATACACAAAACCAAAATCTCGCAGCCGTGAAGAAAGAGATTGATAAGAGGAACGGATTATAGATCCATAGACACCACATTAAATAGGCAAACACTGCTTTCTGAATTCGCCCGGATTCATCCCGGCAAACTTTTTAAAGGTTCTGTTGAAATGCGAGAGATTCTCAAATCCGCTTTCATAACAAGCTTCTGTTACATTGCGGCCCATTAATAAAAATTTCTTCGCCTGGTTGATGCGATATTTATTGACATAATCCGTAAACGTAGCTCCGGTTTGACGTTGCATGTATCTGCAAAATGCTGCCGTGGTGATGTGCAACTCACGCGCAACATCAGCCGTTTCAATCGTCTGCGGAAACCGGTCTTCCACCATGCGGTGGATACGTTGCAACCTCGCTTGCTCCTTATGCGTTTCTTCGTTTGCAATGGGCTCGGCCTTCAAGGCCTCCACTTCAGATGATGCGGCCATTACCTGCAAGATCTCCAATAACGCCATCAGTCGGTTGAACGGCGACAGGTCTGGCAATCCCCGCATCATTGCGCCTACACGAACTTTGGTTTCACCGGAAAATGCAAGTGCCGATTTGGCCCGATGAAAAAGTTCCCTGCAATCGCGAAGTTCCGGCGCTTGTAAAAACATCGATCCCAAAAAATCTTCTTTCATCTGCACCACCACCGTCTCGCATTGCGTGCGCACACCATAATCAAAATTGAGGTGGGGAATGTATGGGCCGATGAAAACCAGATCGGATCCTTCGTACCGGGAGATATGGTCACCAATATGTCTTGTGCCCGATGCCCCTTCCACATAACAGATCTCAAATTCCGGATGGAAATGCCAATAGTACTGGTCATTCAGGTTGGGGGTGAGCAGCAGCCTGAAACTCTGCTCCAACCCACTGTCCACATATTCCCGCGATGGTCTGGCCATATCTTCAATTTACAATAAATCAACATAAATATTCAAATCAAGTCAATACAGAACAAATTTTGGCCATTACAGAGGTGGTTTCCGGCCCTTCATCCGCCCTACATTTACCTACCCAACTAAATCAACGGTTATGGAAAAAGCAACGCCCTCCATGGTTCCCACCATGACGCCCACCATGGCTCCAACAATGGTGCCCGACAATGCCCACAAAGACATTCCCGGAAATCCTTCCACTGCCAAGAGCAGTGTGGAGAAACTAAACGACCGCTCTAATGGTCAAGCCCTGCGCGTATTGAGTGAAGAGGATTGGCAGTTCTGGATCAACAATGGATATGTAGTGATTAAAAACGCGGTGCCTGCAGAACAAGCTGAAAAGCTCGCACAGTTCCTCTGGGAATTTGAAGAGAAAGATCCCAACAATCCGGATACATGGTACACCGCGCCGCGTGCAGAGATGCAGATGAAAGAACTCGTTGGTTCTGGCATGGTGGAGTTGTACAATCATCAATTGGAGTGGGACAATCGCCAGTTCCCGCGCGTGTATGATGCCTTTGTAGATGTGTGGGGAACGGAAAAATTATGGGTCACCATCGATCGTGCCAATTTGAATTTCCCGATGCGTCCCGGTCATGAATTCAAAGGCTTTATTCACTGGGACTATGATCCCGAAACCAAGCCTGTTCAGGTGCAGGGCGTATTGGCTTTGGCCGATCAGGATGATGAGAACATGGGCGGTTTTCAATGTGTGCCGGAACTGTTCCGCACCTATGATAGCTGGAAAATAACGCAACCGGCGGACCGCGATCGTTTCAAGCCAGATGTTACCGGTTTTGACATGATGAAAGTAAAAATGAACAAGGGCGACCTGCTCATCTTCAACAGCCTGCTGGCGCATGGTATCAGGCCCAACCGCAGTGGTAACAAAGTGCGCATCGCACAATATATTTCGATGATGCCCGCGCAGGAAGACAA
>JBKCVJ010000097.1:0-2513 GCA_046317915.1 Sphingobacteriales bacterium | reverse complement strand
TTACTCTAGCCTCATCTTTGTCAATGTGTTGTTCAAAAAAAGGACGAAAGCATGCTCCGCTCGCTTCTTCTATTACTTGTGCATAGGCCCTGCCAATTTTATCACCCTTCACTTTCTCAACTGCGAGCACAATAAGCTTTTTATCGCCCTTACTTCTTCCACGACGCTTTTCTTCCGGGCCTCCTATCATAAACTCATCCACTTCAACCTTGCCATTTAAAGGATACTTACAACTACTCTTCATCGCTTCCTGAGCTTTTCGCTTAAACAGCCAGGCTGATTTTTGGTTGATATTATACTCTTTTGATAGTTCAACGGTTGACATACCTTTCTTGCGAACTGTAAGACGAAACACTATCCCAAAAGCAGCTACCAGAGGCACTTTAATCTTGTGAAACAAGGTATGGGCTGTCACTGACTCATCATATCCACAGCTCTGGCATCTTAAGTGAAAACGAGTCCGGCCCTTTACGTGTTCATCACTTCCGCACTTGCGGCACATATACCCATCTTTCCATTTTTGCTCAAACAAATATTGTCTACAATCATCCTCATCCTTAAAATGAGCATTGAATGCTTTAAGCGTCACTCCCTGAAACATACTCAAATATTTAGTACTAAAATACTAATATATTTAGTTATTACAAAACCCTATCTTCGCTTTGCGTTCTAAATGGTTAATTCTATTGTTTAAAATACTCTTACAATCTTTTGCAATTCATTTTCTTTTCTAAATCTCCCCTCGTCAACAGCGTTTAAATAGTATTGACAACTAGCATAATTAAATTTGCCAAACATTTTTTCCTCCAAATTGTAAAACTTGGACGTATCAGACATTGAAATTAAAACTAACTGATGAACAGGATTTAAGTATTGTTTCACTTCTAATTGCGCCCATCGCAAATCGCGTATTCGCGAATTTCGAATAATGTAGTCTCCAACAAATACTAAGAATTCGAATTTGTAATATTTTATTTTTTTATTAGTCTCTAGATAGACATAAGCGTTGTCAATTCTTTCTTTTGACAGGTCATTAAGGCCTGTTTCCATTTCTGGGTATACCATTTTTAATAACTCCTTACCCAGTATGAGGTTTTTAGAATTTAATGATTCCAATTTGTTTCTGTTGAATTCATAAAACTGATTCACTGATTCGTCCACAGGAAAGCGCTTGTCCTCAATCCATTTTTCTAATAAGGAATGATTATTTACTATGAGACTATTACCAAAGGGATTCAATGGTTTAACAAGCAAACAGGAATCTTCTAACAAAAAGACACTTGCAAAATTAAACTCAATTTGCTTCACAAACTTGGTTTCTTTCCTATTCTTCAAGTCATTTGCTTTTTCCCAATTAACAACCTTAAAATCCATTGTATCCATATGAAATGAAAATGCAAAAATTAAGAAAATAGTTGCCATGTTTTTATTTATATTTTGCTAGCACAAAATTTAAAATCATCCGATTATTTTCAAGTATTTTGTATTCTGCCCAGTAATGTGTTAGTCTAACTCCTTGTCCAGTAGCGTAGTTTTTTAATGGCTCGGTAAGACGTACGCCGTGAGTCGTAACTACCACAATTTCTTGAACTCTTAACCTTCTAGCTGCTTGTATTTGTACTTGGAGTTGACCCTCAAATGATGATAATCCAATGTTATTTTTAGTGGCCTTTAGCTCAAAAAAGCTCTCCAGCTCATAAAAAGTTGTTATTTCAATAGGCCGTCCATCTCTTAGGCTATATTTCATTCCAAAATAATCGGGAACGGTACTCCTAAAATCCCCAGGCAATCGATTATTTGCTGGATCACTTACAACTCTAAATCCTGCTAAATTAAAATTTTCTTCAATATACTCTTCAAACAATTCCTGAAAATAAAGGCCAGTCGTATTTTGTAAAGTTCCTTTTCCGCAATTTCTACATCTGGTATTCTTGACAAAATCTTCAAATATGGTCTTAGTCAGTGGCGCGAAATCGTCCTGACGATTACCATTTTTATCACCCTCAGGTAAAAAACCCACCCGACTTGTCATACTCACACTCATCATCCTATTCACTGTATTAAACTGCGTAACGTTGTTATTGACCGCAGCTGCCGTTCTTAAGCCACTGGACGCATATCCTACAATAGGTGAGATAGAACTCAAGGCACTTGCCACATTGGAGATCGCATTTCCTATATTGGCGAGGAACAAAGAAGAACCTGGACAAGGTGTCACTATCCCGATCCCTCCACTCGGATCAATCATATTCACGGGATCATTACCCATACCGGTATAATGGCTAGCGAACTGGCTGAACGGATCCATTTGCATGAACCTTCCAATCTGTGCATCATAGCTGCGCAGCGCAAAATCCTGCCAGCCGATATCATCATCCAGCTCTGCAAAAGCCCCCTGGTAGAGGTAGCCGTTCTTGGTTTCACCCTGATACTGATCTGTGAACCTTCTGCTGCTGATCGCTGAAATCCTCAACCCAAAACTGTAGTAGTGGTTTTCTTCCAGGATGTTGCCA
>JBKCVJ010000096.1:0-8136 GCA_046317915.1 Sphingobacteriales bacterium | reverse complement strand
ACGACCGCGGTGTATGAGTTGCTTTGAAGAAAGATATCAGGAATTGGGCACTTGGCATTTGCCCAATTCCTCCGGATTTTTTTTATCTTACTGCAAACGATTTCCTTATGACGCAGGTTACAGACCCACTGATGGTGAAGGAATGGCTGCACCAGAAACTTGACCTGAAGACCATTACAGACAGGCTATCAGCTATGGGATTTGATACGGAAACCATAGAAGCATACGTAGCCGCTCACAAAAAGTTGAAGCGTGAAAGAAAGCAGACCACTGGATTTGTGGTTACGGCTTCCGGCGCATTGTTGGGCTTTATCAGTTGTGTGCTTTCTCTGACAAACCCTATTCCATCGCTGTACGATTTCATCCTGTTCGGGGTCACTTCCGTGGCGATCCTGCTCATTGTTGCAGGGATGTACCTGATCTTTGAATAGCTATTTAGTAGCCGTGGTTTGCTCGTAAGGCTCTTTTTATTGGGTGGTATCGATGGGGAAGTGGCGGGTATACATATTGGCAATCAGGAAATGGTCTTCAATCTCAGCGCAATAGATTCAAATCTTTTTCCATGTTATTGGTTATTGGGAATGAAGGGGTTAGGTGAGGTCAAACTCCCAAACCGTTCTATAGTTTCCGGATTTTTCCATGTACTCCATTAGCTTCATAAAGAAAGGGTCATTACCCAGGGTAGCACTATCGCCAATCACGTATAGTTTTTCTTTTGCCCTGGTAAGCGCCACGTTCATGCGCCGGTAGTCTTTTAAAAAGCCGATCTCCCCATCATCATTGCTCCTCACCAGGGAGATAATAATGTTGTCCATCTCCTGTCCCTGGAAACTGTCTACCGTGCTTATCCGCAGGCCATTCGGTAATAATTCCCTCGCCGCTGCGATCTGTCCAGAGTAAGGTGCAATCACAGCTGTAGCAGTAATATCCAGCGCCTCTGTTTGCAACAGCTGCCGAATGATACGAAGCTCTCCATCGTTTTGCAGACTCGTGCCATCCGGTCCTTTTTTCTCCTGAAAGCCGGAGCCTGCGGTATCAATGAAGTGGATGTGCAGACCTGTGTCTTCAAGATGTGCTGCTGTTTCCAAAAGATCCTTGTAAAAATAGCTGCTGCTAAATCCGGCGATGCTCTTCCGCATCCTGTACTGGGTATTCAGCAGATGAATTTCGGGTACCAGATTCAATGCAAGGTCAAGAATGGAATGCCGAAGACCTTGCTGCGCTGCCTGGAAACTCAGGACGGTGGGAGGGAGCTGATGGTGGTCGCCCGCGAGGATCCATTTCTTTGCAAGTGGCACGATGCACCAGGCCAGCGGCTCCATACACTGTCCCGCTTCATCGATCACCAATGTATCAAAACTGCCAGGCTTGCAGCCTGCGTCATAAATACCAATGGGTGTGCCCGCGATCACCTGCGCCTGTTCAAACATTTTCTCTTCCTGGTACACCTGAATTTTCTTGATTTCCTGGCGGATGTTCTTCACTTCTTTGAAGAGCAGGTTTCGTTGTTCTCTTTCAGCCTTCCCAAAACTTCGTTTGTATTTTAACGCCATCCTTCGGAATTCCTCTGCTCTCTTACGAAGCTGTTTGATGTCTTTCTGTTCTTTGCTGTTTTCCATTTTCCCTTCCGGCGTGAACGGATATAATACCTCATCCACTTTCGAGGTATTGCCCACACGCAGGAGCCTGATGCCCCTGGCCGCAAGGCCTTTTGCAATATGATCCACTGCGGTATTGCTGGGTGCAGATACCAGTACTTTCTCTCCTTTTTTGACCAACTGTTGAATCGCTTCCACCATCGTGGTGGTTTTGCCGGTACCGGGCGGACCATGCACAATGGTGAGCGAAGAATTGTGCATGACTGCCTGTACTGCATCACGCTGGCTGTTGTTCAGCGTATGATTGAATAGATCGATGGGTGACGGAGATACGGCCGACTTGCTTTCAGGTGCAACGGGGTTATGCATGTTCGTAAACAAGGCATAACTGATCTTGTCTTTTTCAAGGTTCTCCAGTACTTCCTTCATGATGGCTGTAGTACGCGTATCCGGCGCCAGTTTGATCCCCATGTCGCGGTCCTCGATCCAGTCCGGAAAATCAGGTGCAAAAAGCCTGAACTCACCAACCCTTCCTTCCAGGCTGAGTAAAACGCCTTTGACCGGATCTTCACCGGGAATAAAACATTCAATGGCCGCACCATCCCTGAACGAGCCGGTTTCTGCAGGGTAGGGCAACCGGAAGCTGATCTCAGGGTAATCGGCATAACCAAAACTCTTCCTCGTAACAGCCAGCGGCTGTAAGGCAAGGCCCTCGGCCTTCAGTTGCCTGAGCGTATGCTGCTGGTCCAGACTGAACCTGCTGATCTGCTCTTTCTCTTCGAGCTCAATACAATGGATCAGTTTTTGTATATGAATATCACTCATGCGGTATCTTGAATTTGGCAGGGCCAAGGTAGATACTTATCTTTTATCGATAAAAAACATTGACCATGATAAAGCTTTTGCTGTCTTGCTTTCTGTTTCTTGGTTTAGGATTTACACAAACTTCTAAAATCGATGGAATCTGGAAACTCACTGTTGAAACTTCTGCAGGTACGGGCACACCTACCATGGTGCTGAAACAAAATGGGGAAACGGAGATCACCGGAACGTATGCCGGACGTTTTGGGGAGATGCCGGTGAAGGGTAAAAAAGACGGGAACAAATTCACGATCAGCTTTGAAGTACAGGGCATGGAAATCACCTATACGGGCACGTTAGAAGGGGATAATATGTCTGGTACGATGAAGCTGGGAGATATGGGAGATGGGAAGTTTACGGGGAAGAGAGGGTGAGGTGACAAACCAAACATTCTGAAATACAGACATTCAGGAGATCTGAAGTGGCAGCCGGATTTCCAGGGTACCAACTTCAGATTTTCTGATTGTCTGTATTACAGTATGCCTGGCTTGTCAAATAGAAACATTAAAATCTCTCAACGCATCATTCAAACTCGTCTTCAAATCTGTACTCGCCTTGCGCTGCCCAATAATCAACGCACAGCCTACTCCATACTCTCCTGCAGGGAATTTTTTAGAGTATGATCCAGGAATCACCACGCTTCTGGCGGGCACCCTGCCTTTGTATTCTACTGGCTCATCGCCGCTCACATCAATGATCTTTGTTGATTGTGTGAGCACCACATTGGCACCCAGCACTGCTTCTTTCTCCACGCGTACGCCTTCCACCACAATACACCGGCTACCAATGAAACATCCGTCTTCAATCACCACGGGACTGGCCTGCAAGGGCTCCAGCACACCACCAATGCCCACACCACCACTGAGGTGCACACCTTTCCCGATCTGCGCACAACTGCCTACGGTTGCCCAGGTATCCACCATCGTTCCCTCATCCACATACGCACCAATATTCACATAAGAAGGCATCAGCACTACATTCTTGGCCAGGTATGCGCCATAGCGAGCCACGGCATGTGGAACGGCACGCACGCCCAGTGATTTGTAGTCTTTTTTCAATAGCATTTTATCATAAAACTCAAAAGGCGCCAGTTCCCAGGTTTGCATCTGCTGAATCCCGAAATACATCAGGATGGCCTGTTTCACCCACTCATTCACCTGCCATCCTTCCGCACTAGGTTCTGCCACGCGCAGCCTACCCTTGTCCACTTCTTCAATCACTGCCCTTACTGCATCCGCATACACCTGATCTTTCAATAATTCCCGGTTCTCCCAGGCGCTTGCAATATGTTCACGAAGACTCATCTGTTCAAAATTTTCGCAAACATACTAAATAGCTATTAGCTACTAGCTAATAGCTATTTTTGCAACATGCAGATGGTGTATAGTGACTTAGAACAGGGAATCTTTCAGCTGGTTGCAGCAGCTGCCCGTGAACAAGGCGTACAGGCCTTTGTCATCGGGGGATTTGTGCGCGATAAAATTCTTGGCCGGCCCACGAAGGATGCTGACATTGTCACTACAGGCGATGGTATTGAACTGGCGCAGGCTGTGGCAGATCAATTGACGCCCCGACCGCCCGTTTCTTTCTTCAGAACGTACGGTACCGCTCATTTCAGATATGCCGATATGGATGTTGAATTTGTAGGGGCTCGCAAAGAAAGCTATCGTCCTGAATCCAGAAACCCTGACGTGGAGCCGGGAACCTTGGAAGATGATCAGCTGCGTCGGGATTTTTCCATTAATGCACTCGCGGTGAGCCTGAATGAAAGCGATTATGGCGCGTTGATCGATCCGTTTCACGGCATGGAAGATCTGGAAAATAAGATCATCCGCACCCCACAGGAACCGGGCAAAACATTCAGCGATGATCCCTTAAGGATGATGCGTGCCATAAGGTTTGCCGCCCAACTGGGGTTCACCATCGATCCCTCTACATGGGAAGGCATTTGCCAGCATGCACACCGCATCTCAATCATCTCACAGGAACGTATAACCGATGAATTGAATAAGATCATTCTCGCGGAAAAACCTTCAGGGGGATTTGACCTTTTGTATACTTCCGGATTGCTGAAATTGATTTTCCCACAGATGGTTGACCTCGCCGGTGCCGAGTTCATTGATGGCCTGGGGCATAAAGATAATTTTTACCACACCTTACAGGTGCTGGATAACATTTCTCATTATACAGACGACCTCTGGCTTCGATGGGCGGCCATCCTGCATGATATTGGGAAACCAGCTACTAAACGCTTTGAAGAAGGCCATGGGTGGACGTTTCACGGACATGAAGTAGTGGGTGGAAGAATGGTGCCCAAGATCTTTACAAAACTTAAATTGCCGCTACACGACAAAATGCGTTTTGTGCGTAAGCTTGTGGAGTTACACCTAAGACCCATCAGTCTTACCAAGGAAAACATCACGGATTCTGCTTTGCGCCGACTATTGTTTGATGCCGATGAGGACCTTGAAGCCCTGATGATCCTTTGCGAAGCAGATATTACTTCCAAGAATAAACAGAAGGTAAAACGATACCTGGAGAATTTTGAAATGGTTCGGCTCCGTTTGCAGGAAGTTGAATCAAAAGACAGGATCAGGAACTGGCAACCACCCATCACCGGAGAGCAAATCATGGAGATCTTCGGCCTTACCCCTTGCAGGTTCGTTGGTGAGATCAAGAATGCGATCAAAGATGGTATCCTGGATGGTGATATCGAAAACAATTATGAAGCGGCTTACGCATTCATGCTGGAGAAGGCCGCTGCTATGGGTCTGCAGCCGGTAAGGTGACATGGTAAAAAATACCTATTTTCGCACAAACGCCTCTATTAATGGCCATACTTAAATTCAGGGTTTATTTTGACGATGATGACAGTGTCTACAGGGACATTGCTATCAGGCACACACAGAATTTTCAGGAACTGCACTATACGATATTGAAGAGCTTTGAGTTCGACAACAAACACCAGGCTACTTTTTATCGCAGTAACGACAGCTGGCAGCGAGGCCGTGAGATCAGTTTCGATAAGTATGCGGATCGCAAATACCAGGCTGAACCACTGATCATGCAGAATACGGCCATTGGTACAGAGATCAGGGAACCCAACCAGAAGTTCATCTATGTGTATGATTTTGGCCGCAACTGGACGTTCCTGGTGGAGCTGATCAGTGTGAGCAAGGAAGAGAATCCCAAACTCACCTATCCTTATGCCGTTCGTGCGGAAGGTATTGCACCAAGCCAGTATGGCACCAAAAGCATTCTCGGTGATAAGTTTGTGGACGTAGAAGAAAAGTATGATTTGTCGGGCCGCGAAGAAGGCTTCGGCGAGGAAGGGGAGTTTGGTGAAAGCAGTGAGGATAGTGATGAAAGTGAAGGTGCAGAAGGTACTGAAGCTGGTGAAGAGCAATTCTGATGTCTCGTGCATCGTACAAAACAGCCTGGTTGATCCTGGGCCCCACGGCCTCCGGAAAAACCGCGGCCTCCATTCAACTGGCGAAGCAGTTAAATACATCTATCATCTCTGCCGATTCCCGGCAGTGTTATCGTGAAATGAGTATTGGTGTAGCAAAGCCCACAATGGAAGAGCTTGCTGCGGTTCATCATGATTTTATCAATACCCATTCAATCCATGAAACGGTTGACGCAAAGATTTTTGAGCAGGAAGCATTGGCTGCTGCAGAAAAGGTCTTTGAACACCATGATCATGTGGTGGTAACTGGTGGTACGGGCCTGTATGCAAAAGTTTTTTGTGAAGGGATCGATGAACTGCCCAATGTAGATGACAGGGTGAGGGCGGAGGTTAGAGGGCAGAAAAGGACAGTCATTCAACTTCAGCAATGGCTTAAAGAAATTGATCCCGATTATTTGCAACTGACACAGGAAACCGAAAACCCAGCGAGGCTCATGCGGGCTATCGAAGTGAAACTCAGCAGCGGGCGTTCCGTCATCGAATTCAGGACTGGAGAGAAACAGCAACGTCCATTTGCGATCCGTAAATACGGGATTGAGTGGCCACGGGAAGTTTTGTATGCGCGGATCAATCAACGGGTGGATGAAATGTTTGAAGCCGGACTGGTTGAAGAAGCAACAGGATTATTTGCCCACAAGCACTTGCCTGCAATGCAGACAGTGGGCTATCAGGAAATCTTTGATTATATCGATGGAAAATATTCGCTGGAAACCGCACGTGAAAAAATCAAGCAACATACCCGTAATTATGCCAAGAGGCAGATGACATGGTTCAGGCGGGATGATGATATTGTGTGGAAGACTTATGAAAGTTTGAAGTTGGAAGGTGGAAGGTGGAAGCCTTAATGCGGTATTCCAACTTCCAACTTCGAGCTTCCAACTAAAATTTAAACCCAACCGTCGCCACCACATTCCCAATCCCACTCTTCGTAGTCACTGGTGCGTAGAAACCATTTTCAAGTCGGTATGGATAGAAGCCATCCTGCACCAATTGATGCACATAGGTCAGGTCTGCAAAAATACCCTTATTGCGATAGCCAAAGCCTCCACTCAGGTTCATCCTGTTGCCCTTGAGTTCGGGATCTTTGTAAGGGTTGGCGAAATAGCCGAAGCCTGCACGCACCATCCAGATATTGAATTTCAGCTCGCCACCCACACGCACGTTAAGTGCGTTCTTATAAATGTCTTTAATGGTAGCATTCAGGTCGCTGAAATAAGTACCCGATGAAGAGAAGGATTCATCCTGAAATTTATTAGAACCATAGTTGAGGTATTCAACATCCAGGGAAAGAAATCCGCGTTGCCTTGTCACGTCTTTATCTTCGCGCAACACATAGGCAAATCCCGCCATCACACGCAGCGGATTGTTGTATGTGTAATTGTATTGTCCGGGCCCGCCTACAATGTCCGTTGAACTCTGGAACAATTCTCCAGGTCCGGCGTATCCTTCCAGGTCTGTGCGTACTGTTGTTGTATACACGTCCTTCATGTTATAAAAAGTAGGGGTATGGAAGGCCAGACCAAGACGGATGGTTTCGATGGGTTTATACAAAATGCCAAGCCTCAGTGTGATCCCCTGTCCGGTTGTTTCGAGGGTTTCCTGGGCACTGAAATAATTGAAATCGTTCGCGGGGTTGGTAGTATTGTCTGACTCGCGGAAAGTCTGGTCCCGCTTGTAGGTTATATAATCCAGTGTGAACGAACCACCGAAAAAGAATTTATCGGAAAGATTTCGGGATACCGAGAAGCCAAAGCTGGTGATGCCTCCGGAAGTGTTGATCACCTGTTCCTGTTTTACGCCAGTATTGGGTGTGGACAGACTGTAATATCCTGTTGCGTTTCCACTGGCATCAAGATCTGGTTCCACCAGGAAGGTGTTGATCGCCAGAGAGGGGCCATAGGGATAGTTCTGTGCTGCCTGATTGGGATCAGTCACGTTGTTGTTGATCAGTTCCTCCAGGTATTTTTCGGAATAAGAAGACTGGTTGTTCACGCCGTTGTAGGCGATGTTGGAGTTGAAATTCGCCGTTTTGGTGATCCCGATGCCAAACTGCCAACGGGGAGAGCCGAAAACAAAGCCAGTGGTTCCGAAAGCCATGCCGCTTTTGGCATCCTTATCTGATCCGCCCAGGTAGTTGGCTTTATTATTCGAGAAGCTGAATCCCGGTGTCAACACCAGTTCGCTGGTCTTGAACTGGCCAAGACCGGC
>JBKCVJ010000095.1:0-31109 GCA_046317915.1 Sphingobacteriales bacterium | reverse complement strand
AAGGTTTTAACAATCGTTTAATTTATTAATGTTGCTTGTTAAACATGTTTTATTCACTCCTTAATCACTTTTTATGTGGCTCAAACTTTTAGAGATTTTACCTATTGCCAATGACAACTATGTAGCCTTTACCTTCTTTACAGGAACTATGGCTATGCTCGCTGCCTCGGTGTTTTTCTTTTTTGAGACAGCAAATACGGAAAAGAAATGGAGAACATCCGTACTCATTTCCGGACTGATCACCTTCATTGCTGCAGTGCACTATTATTACATGCGGGATTATAATCTCGCTACCGGACAATCGCCTACATTCTTCCGTTATGTAGACTGGTTGCTGACTGTACCCTTGATGTGTGTTGAGTTTTACCTGATCACAAAGAAAGCTGGTGCAAAGATCGGACTGCTTTGGAAACTGATCGCAGCGTCTGTTTTCATGTTGGTAACAGGTTATATCGGTGAAGCCATTTACCCAACTGAAAAACAAAGCTGGATATGGGGCTTCATCAGTGGTTTGGGTTATTTCTATATTGTATATCTGATCTGGTTTGGCGAAGTAGCCAAGCTCGCGCAGAATGCAGGTCCGGCCGTTGCTCGCGCCAACAGAACCCTCGCCTGGTTTGTACTCGTGGGATGGGCGATCTACCCTATCGGCTACATCGCCGGTACAGAAGGTGGCTTGTTCGGTATGCGGGTATTTGAAGGTTTATCGATGGACGTAGTATACAACATCGGTGACGCCGTCAACAAGATCGGATTCGGTCTTGTCATTTATGCACTTGCACAGTCTGATAAACAGACCACTTACACAGCATAGTTCACTGCAGAGGGGACTCGTGCATATCGCGGTCCCCTCTGCTTTAACTTGATGATCATGCTAAGAGTTATACTTATTGGTGTAGGGATCATCCTGCTTTTCATACAACACCTGCTGACCAAAGATGTGCAGTTTCTTTTGTTTATGATCGGCATCATCGTACTCGGTATTCCACATGGCGCAGCGGATATGCTTGTGGCAGGGAAATCAGTGGCAACGGGCCATCGCACGAAACAACTGTACCGGTTCTTGTTGGCTTATCTGTTCCGACTGATCAGCTTCGGGATGTTGCTGTATTTTTTTCCTTTGATGGGATCGATGTTATTCATCCTGTTTGCGGCATACCATTTTGGCGAAACCGATCTGCACCAGTTCCAAACAGAAACATGGTCAGGAAAGATTTTTATCATCAGTTATGGATTGCTGTTATTGGGCGTCATCATTCTCCAACACTTTGACGAAGTAATGCCTTTGCTTGCATCACTCTCTGGAGAGATCGGACTGTCTTCTCAAATCAACTTTATCAACGAGCATCGCATCTTCATCCTTTGTTCACTGGCAGCTTGCTTCTTCCTGTCCACGTTTATCTATTTTGCAAACAATGAAAATGCAGATCAGGGCGGACGTTTTCTGGTTCAGTTTGGAGTAGTCTTGCTGATCGTTTATCAACTTCCCCTGCTGCTTGGTTTCACGTTCTATTTTGTTTGCTGGCACTCCATTTTGTCTGTCACCAATATTCTGAGATTCTTGAAACAAGACCGCAATTTTTCAATGGCCTATACGGCCAAACAGATTGTTATGTATAGCGTCATTGCTATGGCTGGCATCAGCATCCTTGGTTACCTCGGCATGCAATGGTACTCCGCCAATGGCATGATCATGAGCATATTTATCGGACTTGCCATTCTCACCGCACCGCACATGCAGATCATGTACGATATGTACAAAAAAATAAGGCAAGGAGAAATCAATTAAATTTCTTCCTCGCCCCAATGCCTTATGCCTGTTGCCTAATATCTAGTTTACCGCCGTCTGCGCCAGATTCCTGAAATCCACGGGCACCAGCTTAGATACACCCGCTTCCTGCATGGTTACACCATAGATGATGTCAACCGTGCTCATCGTCATCTTATTGTGGGTAACGATGATGAACTGGCTCTCTTTGCTGAACTGGCGGATCATATTCGTGAACTTGTGTACGTTGGCATCATCCAACGGCGCATCCACCTCGTCCAAAATACAGAACGGTGCTGGCTTGATCAGGTAGATCGCGAACAATAGGGCGGTAGCCGTCAGCGTCTTCTCTCCTCCAGATAACTGGCCGATGGATGAGGGGCGCTTGCCCTTGGGTTTCGCCACTATATCGATGCCTGTCTCAGCAAGATTGTCCGGATTTTCCATCACCATGTCAGCCGTATCTTCTTCTGTGAAGAGTGCCTTGAACACTTTCTGGAAGTTCTCCCTCACCTTGTCAAAGGTCTCCTTAAATTTCTGGTTGGCTGTGAGCTCTACTTCCTGGATGGTCAGCATCAGGCTGTCCTTAGCCGTCACCAGGTCATTCTTCTGCTCCATGATGAACTCATAGCGCTTCTTCATTTCCTGGAACGCCTCAATAGCGGTAGGGTTCACCTCGCCAATATTCTCCAGGCGCTTCTTCATCCTGTCGCAACGATCCTGCAACACTTCCTGGGTCTCCTCGCTATTCCGCGCTTCATCGAGGATATCATCGATGTTCACTTTAAACTCAACATTCAGCCTTTCCTTGATGCCAGCCAACTGCAGACGGAGTTCTGTTACCTTGTCCTTGATGGCATTCAGGAGCTGGTCAATCATCTCCTTGTCTTTCACCTTATGGCGCAGTTCACTTTCTTTCTCACCCAAGGCGTTGCGCAGGTTATAGTACGACTGGTCCGCCTCGTTCAATGTTTTTTCATCGTCCTGTTTGCGTTGCAACAGTTCCACGAGGGCATCCTGCACGCCTTCCAGGCTAAGTGCAGTCTCCCGGATGGTTGCTGAGGCTTCATCCAGTTGTGTAGTGCTGTTGGCGATCTGCGTGCGCAGATCATCCAATTGGATTTTCTTGAAATCAGCTTCATGCTTCAAGGCCGCTACCTTACTCTGTTGGCGGGTGAACTGCAGATTTGCATCATTGAATGAGGCATTGGCAAAACTGTACTCCTGTTCAGCCACGCCATATTCCTGCTCGGCTTGCTGGAGGTTGCCCGACAACTCTTCGAGTTGCATATTGAGTTTCTCCAGAGATTCTTTTACATCTGCGATGCTGTCGATATGATTTTGCTTCTGGTCTTCCAGTTCCGCCATCCTACGCTCGGCATTGTCCTGGCTCTGCTGCAGGTTCTCTGCTTTGTTGCCAAGGGCGAACACCTGTGTAGTAAGCGTCTGGATCTGCTCCTGTGTCTGTTTGATCTGGTGCTCTTTCAATTGCTCATTGAAGCCGATCACTTCATTGTGCCTGGCCTGGATCCTCGCTTTGAGTTCATTAACCACTTCTTCCTGACGCGCAATGTCTACCTGCAGTTTTTCCAGATTCTTGGCCCTTCCGATCTTCTTGCCCTCAAACAAACCCACACTGCCACCGGTAAGAGAGTACTTGCCCTTTACATATTTACCATGCTTCTCGATGACCACATGACCGTTGGAATTGGTCAGGGCCTCTTCGCTTTCCGCAATCAGCACATTTCCCAACAGGTATTTTACGAGTGCACTGTACTTATTGTCATATTCTACAACAGTCAGCGCCGGAATAGTGCCGACGATCTCGTGTAGTTCATACTCCGTAGGAACACCGTTCAGCTTATCCAGCATGAAGAAGTTGGCCTTACCCTTTTGGTTGGCATCCAAAAGATGCACTGCGGTTAAGCCTTCCTTCAGGTCATTCACCACATAATAGTTCAGGTAAGGCTCCAACACGTTCTCAAGGGCGGCACGATATTCTTCCTTTACATAGATGATGTCTGACAGAATGGGCGAATGATGGTTCCAGGCACTATTGTTATGCAGAAACTTCACACTCTCCGGGTAGCCTTCCATAGAATCGATCAGGCTTTTCAACAAAGCATGCTCGTTCTTACGGGAATCCAGTTTCCGGTTTTCTTCCGCCAGCTCTGAACGCAATTGCTCCAATAATGCCTGGGTCTGGAGGATCTGGTCCTTGGTGAATTCGTGCTTTTCCTGCAATTGTTGCAGGTCAACCCGCTTTTCTTCCAGTTCAAATTCCTTGTCTTCTTTCTCCCTCAGCACCTGCGCAAGGGTTGCCTTGCGCTGCTCCTGCTCCTCACCCAGTTGGTGAAGTGCTCGATGTAAGTTCTGGATGGAACTATCGGCCACGGCTACCTGCTTTTCAGCTTCAAACTGCTGGCGTTGCAGGGCCTGGTTGTTCCGGCGGAGTTCATCGATGGCGGAACGCTTCTCATCAAAGCGGGCCCGCTTCTCTTCTACTTCTCCGCGGATCACTTCCACTTTTTCTTCAAGTTCAGTCACCCGGTTCTCTTCTTCTTCGATCTGCAGTCCGGTGAAGGCAATGCTTTCTTCAATGCCCTTCAATTGCCCATCGGCCCGCTCCAGGAACCCCTTCAACGAACCTTCCCTTTCACGTAAATATTGAAGTCGCTGCATGGAAAGGTTCTTCTCGCCTTCCTTCGCACGCACGTCATTCAACAAATCGTTGAATTGGTGTTGGAGGGATTGCAGGGCTTTTTCTTTTTCGATGAACTGCAACTTCTCCCCTTCCAGTCCGGCTTCGCCCTGGGCGATCTCGGCCTCCAACTGAACCTTACGGTCCATCTCCGCTTCTTGCTGATGTGTTAAATCCTTATAGGTAATATGGAATCCTTCCAGTGCAGCTTTCGCAAGCTCAATGCTGGCTTCCTTATATTCCTTCTTGATCTCGTAATACTTCTCTGCCTTCTTGGCCTGGTTCTCCAGCTGCTTCAACTGGTTGTTGATCTCAAACAAAAGGTCCTCGATCCTGTTCAGGTCCTGCTCGGTAGCATCCAGCTTCAGTCGCGCTTCTTTCTTCCTCGTCTTATAAATGCTGATGCCCGCAGCCTGCTCCAGCATCCTGCGCCTGCTGTTCTCCTTATCCTTGATGATATCATCCACCATGCCCAACTCAATGATGGCATAGCTGTCTGTACTCACACCGGTATCCAGGAAAAGGTTATGAATGTCTTTCAAACGGCACTGCACATCGTTCAACCGGTATTCTGATTCCCCGCTCTTGTAGAATTTTCGGGTGATCGTTACCGTACTAAATTCAGTGGGTAAAAGGTTCCGGGTATTTTCAAAGGTCAGGCTTACTTCAGCCAGACCCGATGCACTTCTTGATTTGGATCCGTTGAACACCAGGCTCTCCAGGTTCTCACTGCGGAGGTTGGAAATCTTGTGCTCCCCTATCACCCAACGGATGGAGTCAACGATGTTGGATTTACCGCAACCGTTAGGGCCGATGATGCCCGTGATCCCTTCGTCAAAATTGATGGTGGTTTTATCTGCGAAACTCTTAAACCCCTTAATTTCTAAACTCTTTAATCGCACTTCTCTTATTTAAAATTTAATTCGAATTGGTCGTTTCAGATTAGGCGTGTAAAATAACGAGAGGAATCCTCATGACCTCATCAATTCCCGCACTAATTATCAACATCCACGCAGGAGTTCGTGGATAATTCAGTTCGATGAATTCAAAACCTTTACCAGTCTTGGTTTCAGGCGCTTACTTAAAATTTAATTTCAATCAATAATTACGCCCAGGTGGGATAAAATTCCTGCTGCTCCATCCATCGAAATCCTCATTTTTTGCAGTTTGTTTCGGAATGGGTCGATGTAATAATCCCTCGCCGTCCGCAGATCGCATTTTCGGAGATCGGTCTGCTCAAAGATGGCCTTGGCTAAATTACATTCGTCAAATATCGAGCCGGACATATCCGCTCCGGAAAAGTCCGCCTCTGTCAGGTCACAATGGCTGAAGCTGGTGCCAGGAAGTTTGACCTGTACAAAACTGCTGTATTGCATTTGGCAATGCACAAAAGATGGCGCACTGAAAAACGGCTGGCAATCGCCCCAAACCAGGCCCAGCATTTTGCACCCTTTGAAACTTACTTCCCGAAACGCAGTTTTCTTCAGGCCCACCGTGCTGAGGTTGCAATCCTGAAATGAACATCCCATGAACACCATACCAGACAGATCGGCGCTGGTGAAGTCGATGTTCACAAATGAACAGTCTTCAAACTCGGTATCTTTGATGTCTGAAAAGGAGACGTCCTGGAAGATCTGGTCAATCATTTGATAAAAATAGCTAATAGCTACTAGCTAATAGCTAATGGCTAGTGGCGAAATTATGAGGTTACTATTTGTACTATTATTGGCATGTATGGGTTTGTGGTCATCCGCTCAATCCATCCGTGGGAGGCTGCTGGCAGACGGCCAGCCCATCGGCATGGGCAATATCCTCATTTACGCACAAAAAGATTCTATCCGCCCGCTCGTCTTGCTCGTCACGGATTCCATCGGGCAGTTTCAAGCCACCCTCCCAATGCCGGGAACCTACACCTTGAAAACGGCCCTCATCGGATATAAACCCATCAGCAGGGTCATTGAAGTGAATACAGATCTTGATCTGGGCGATCTCTCGCTGCAGTTGAATACCCGTACCATGCAGGAGATCACGGTGACCGGCAAGAAGAAACTGATCCAGAAAACCTCTACGGGGTTTGTGGTGGCCTCGGATGCCATCCTCACCCAGGCTGCCGGAACCGCTACAGATCTGCTCGCCAATATCCCCACGATTCTGGTAGACGGCGAAGGCGCCATCACCATAAGGGGTAAGGCGCCCACCATCCTGGTGAACGGACGGAACTCCAACCTGACGGCCAATCTGGACCGCATTCCCGCCAGTGCCATTGAAAGGATCGAAGTGATCAACAATCCCGGCGCCCGTTATGATGCCGATGGCGAAGGCGGCATCATTAACATCGTCCTCAAAAAAAATACCGCAGCCGGCACCAACGGGGCGTTTGCATTAGGTGCAGGCATGGGCGCCAAAGAACGCCTCTCGAGTTCCTTCATGCTCAACCATAAAGCCGGTGGCGTGAACCTGGGTATGAACTATGATAACCGTTACGCCCGAAGAACCAGGAACGTCAATACCCAGCGGGAAACCTATGACCTCGATCAAGGCCATTTCCTGGACCAGCAGCGTACTGATAACCGAACGGAACAGACCCACAATGTGAAGCTGAATGCCGATTATGCCGGTAAAAAAGATGAGCTTAGTTTTGAAGGGATCTTCGGTTATGAGAACACACGAAACTATGAACCACTTTACACCAGGTCATATTTCAAGGACAAAACTTTTGACTACGGTAATCTTCGCACCTCGGATGAAAACCCTTTTGAACGCAACTGGGAAGGTAATTTGAATTATAACCGGAAATTTGCCAACAACAGAAAAACACTCAGCAGCAATATCTCCTATGCGTTTGGCAACGAGGAAGAGAATACGCTGATCACCACGGCACCCATTGATGAAAAAGGCGAAGTCATCGGCACAGACTATATTCAACGCACCCGCAACAAAGAACTGACTCACCTTGCACAAGGCCGCATAGATTATGGGTTTCCCGTTTCTGCCCGTGCAACGGTTGAAACCGGCTACAAGGGCATCTTGCGGCGCGTGAATGCCGATTTCCTGAACGCCTATGAACAGAATGGCCAGCTCATTCCCGATCCATTGTTCAGCAATGTTTTTGATTTCCGGGAACAAATCCACGCGGTGTATGGCACGTACAAATCCTCTCTCGGCGCATCTAAGGCACTCAAATATGAACTCGGACTCAGGCTTGAACAGATGAACAATACGGGGCAAAGTTCTAATCCAGATACAACCTTCCGAAATGCCTTCTTGAACTTTTTTCCTTCCCTGAATATGGGATATAAATTGAAGGATGGATCGATGGTTTCGTTTAACCTCGGCAGGCGTATTAACAGGGCAGGCCTGTGGCAAATCAATCCTTTCATTGATATCACTGATTCCCTGAACAGACGTGGCGGCAATCCCAATTTGAAGCCTGAACTGGTGAATACGGTAGAGTTAGGCTTCAGCCATGACTGGCGACAAGTAGGTGTAACCGCCAAGGCTTTTTATAGAAGAGGTACCAATACCATCCTGCCTTATACTGTTTTGTTGCCGGGTGGCATTGCCTTCACGCAACCGCAGAACATCGGCAGTTCCACCACTTATGGGATTGAAAGTTTTGTAACCGCCAGCGCCGGAAAATGGTGGAGCAGCACGGCCAGTTTGTCGTTATACAATCAATCCATTGAAGGTGATGTGGATTGCGAAAATATCAACAGTAGTCTGTTCAGCTGGTTTGTGAAATGGGCGAACACATTTAATTTCTTTCAATCCACGCGTGCGCAATTGTTGTTCATCTACCAGGCTCCCACTGCCCTTCCGCAGGGCCGCCGCATCGCTGTGTATAATGTGGACCTGGGCTTCCAGCAAAAGATCATGCAGGGCCGTGCTCGGTTAGGCCTCACCGTTACCGATGTGTTCAATACCCTTGAAAACGGCAGCACCGTGGTAACGCCGGATTTTAAAAGCACGCGCATTTCCAAATCAGACACGCGTGCCGTGCTCCTGACCTTCGCGATGACGTTTGGATCTGCGTTCAGGGAGAAACTGATGGATAATAAATTTTCTGCGGAGTAATCCCCTATTATTGCCGGGCGTCAGCGCAGCAAAAACTTCAGCAGTGCCGGGTATGAATCCAGCACTTCCTAAAGGGATTCCGGTATCAGGATTGCCATTTCTGGTATCCCAGCCAAGCCAGTAATGCCAGTGAGATAGAAAGGTGCACAATCAGCCAGATCCTTTGATAAGCGGGTCTGTCTTTCCAGGTCACCGATTGATCGAAGGGATCAAAGATTAACGCTATACCAAGAGACGGTGCCGCTTCTGCCAGTCCATCCATGCCCTGGAAAATCATCCTGCCAACCGCCAGCAACACAAATGCTGAATACATGATTCGGTTGAAACCGTTACTCAGTTTTTTACTCTTGGCCGTTTCTGCGTGTGTCATCTTTGCATTTTACTATGTTAGTAGCAGCCTGATCGTTTTTGTTACAAAAAACTTTCGCTTAAAGATTTCGTAATATTGAAACCTATGATGACGGAATATGAAGCACTGGCATTCAGCGATATGCGCAGGTGGCAGCAGAAGATGCAGCACAACCCCTCTTTCTTTAACCGGATGTCCAAGGGCATCCAGACCAGGATGAACCGCATCATTCCCGAGAAAGTGCACAGGGTGATGACCGAAGCCATCAAACAAATGACCAGGGGCCTGATCACGGGAGCGGGCATCATCACACCTGAACCGTTAACAACGGTCAGTTTTGAAACCCGTGAGATGAAAGCAAAAGAAGCCATCGCCCTGTATAAAAGAGCAGCAGCAGTAGAGGGCGGCATCACCGGTGCAGGTGGTATTCTACTGGGCCTCGCAGATTTCCCCTTGTGGCTCAGCATCAAGATCAAGATGCTCCTGGAGATTGCCGCAGCGTATGGATATGATGTAAAAGACCCCGCAGAGCGAATGTATATTTTGAAGATCTTTCAGTTGGCTTTCTCCAGCCAGCAACATAGAAACCTGGTATATAAAGAGCTTGTCCGCTGGATAGAAAACGAAAAAGTGAGGCAGGAGCAGCCCGACTGGCGGGCCTTTCAGCTCGAGTATCGTGATTATATTGACCTTGCCAAACTCATGCAGCTGGTACCCGGTATCGGTGCTGTGGTGGGTGTGCTGGTTAACCATACACTGACCAACCAACTTGGTGAGACGGCGATGAACGCTTATCGGATGCGAGCGGTTAATAATACACCCTTGGATCTGGTCTGAATATCTGCTCCGCTTTTTTCTCCTTGTCAGACGCCCCTTGTGCTTTGGACTGTTGAGGTAACTTCTCCGCAGGAGCGGTTTGTTGTTTTCCTTTTTTAGGCTCTGGCTTCATCGAATGGGTCTGGAATGGATACATAGCGAACGGTTTTACTTGTTAATGGAAACAGCTACCAACTTCCTGGCAAAATGAATACGATGTTTGATGGTGCCGATGGGTTCCTCCAATAATTTAGCGATCTCTCGATACTTATATCCCTCGATATATAGTGTTAGTGGATGACGAAAAACCTTAGGTATGCGCTGGATCACGCGCCACACATCTTTCAATACCATCGCCGGTCCGGGCTCCACTGCCATCTGCAATGCATGGGCATCGCCGGGAGCGTCCATTTCGGTGGTCTGGCGCTTCTTACGCTTGGCTTTCCGGTAAAACTCATTGATAAAGGTGTTGCGCATGATGGCAAACAACCACGACTTGAGACTGCTTCCGCCCCGGAAACTGGCACGATGGCTCCAGGCCCTGATGATGGTCTCCTGCATCAGGTCGTCAGCCGTGTGGTAGCAACCCGTGAATTTAATGGCAAACTGCTTGAGGTCGTTCGATTGCACCTTTAGCGCTGACTCAAAATGACGATCGAATAACGATGGATCTTGCGGTGGTGTCATGGGCAATGGGTTTTATCATTAGAACCTGAATAAGAGGTGTTTGTTATGATCCCGCGCGCAATCTTTTGTTAAGGGATCAAACCCTGCAAAGCCAAAAGCTATAAAAAGTGCTTCGCATTTCTCCCTTTATCTTCTCCCTTAAATCAATAACTTGTTGTATGAATAAGGTTAAATGGGCCGTGCTCGGCTGCGGCCGCATCGCCGGTAAATTTGCCGCAGACCTGCAACTGGTGCAGGATGCAGAACTTTTTGCGGTTGCTTCCAGAGACATTGAAAAAGCAAAGGCCTTTGCGGCGCAGTACCCCGCAGAACATGTTTACGGCAGCTATGAAGAACTGGTTAACAACACTGAGATAGATGTCATTTATGTGGCCACTCCCCACTCCCATCACCATGAACACACCCTGCTATGCCTGCGTCACAACAAAGCGGTGCTTTGCGAGAAAGCGTTTGCGATCAACGGTGCACAGGTCCGGGAAATGGTCACGGAAGCGCGTAACCGAAATGTGTTCTTAATGGAGGCGATGTGGACCAAGTTCCTGCCCCACTTTAACAAAGTGCAAGAGATGATTGCCGATGGCAAACTGGGCGCGCTTCAGTCCATCCAGGTAAACTTTGGTTTCCTCCCACCCCAACCTCCGGCACAGCGGATCTTCGATCCCGCGCTAGGTGGCGGAACCCTGCTGGACATCGGCATATACAATGTATTTCTGGTACAATCGATCCTCGGTAAGCCTGACCATATTCAAGCCATCATGAAGAGGGCTTCAACCGGTGTTGACGAACAGCTGGCGGTACAGTTTCAATACAAGAACGGGGCAGTGGCCCAACTCCTGAGCAGCTTTACGTCTAACCTACAGACGGATGCCAACATTGCCGGCAATGGTGGAAGAATCCGGCTCACGTCAAGATTTTACGAACCCTCGGCTACTATAGAATTCTATCCGGAACGTGTAGACTCCCTGCAGATTATACCGGTAAACAAAGAACCCGGCTGGGGGTATCACCACCAGATCAGGCACGTACAGGAATGCTTACGGCAAGGCCTAACCGAAAGTCCGGTGATGAGCCTGGATGATAGTATGGATTTGATGGAAACGATGGATAGCATCCGTAGGGAAGTTGGCCTTAAATATCCGGCTGACCTTTGAATCAGTTAGAAGTTTGAAGTTGGAAGCTTCCAACTTCAAACTTCCACCTTCAAACCGTTACTTAGCGCGTAATTTCAATTCCTCCACAGAGATCGTCATAAACCGCCCTACTTGCTTTCCGTTCTTGAACGTCACGATACGCATTTTATCAGCATCCTTGGGTACTTCTACCGGTGCCTTATACTTGGGATAGTATTGATCGGGCCATGAATTGTCGAAACTGTAATGCATGTCTAATCCATCCACTTCAGGCACCAGTGTTACCACCACATTCTTCACGCCCTTGGCGGCCTTAACATCTGGCTCATACATACTGGGCGCCCACTTCGTTTGTGCCTGATCCAGTTTCGGGAACTGGTTCTCTATGCGGTCCACAAAATTGGCAAAATTTCTACCTGCCTTGGGGCTCCAAACCGCTTCGGCAATGGCAAACCCGCGGGGCCAGGTCATGTACTGCGCCTGGCGAAGATTATAAATTTGCTCGGTCCAAAGATTGGCCTGTCCGCCTTTAATGTATTTCGCATCCACCCCTTCCGGAAGCGGATCAAATTCATAGGTCTTCTTCAATCGCAATGAAGCATACACCAATGGCTCCATCAGCCTGTCGCCCTGCATATAATCGATATACGTAAAAATCTGAGGACTCATCACCACCTCATGTCCTTGTTTGGCCGCTTCAATGCCGCCCTTCATACCCTGCCAACTCATCACTGCCGCACCGGGTGCAAGTCCGCCCTGCAGAATCTCATCCCAACCAATCAGCTTCTTGCCTTTGCTATTCACGATCTTGGTCACACGCTTTACAAAATAGCTCTGTACCTCATCGAGATTTTTCAATTTCTCTTTCGCCATCAGCTTTTTGATGTCTTCACTTTTCTCCCAGAAGTTCCTCGCGGTTTCATCGCCGCCCATATGGAGATATTCAAAAGGGAAAAGCTGCGCTACTTCACCAAAAACTTTATCAAGAAACGTGTATACTTTCTCGTTAGCAGGATTCAGCGCGTTGTCGATAAGGCCATAGAAATGTCCACTGGGAGGCCATTCCATGAATTTCTCTCCGGAGTTCACCTGATAGGTGCCCGGTGTGCTAGTGAGTTCAGGATAAGCAGCGATGGCGGCCATGCTATGACCGGGTACATCAATTTCAGGCAACACATTCACAAATCGCTCTTTTGCATATTGCACGATTTCCTTGATATCCTCTTGCGTGTAGAATCCACCATAGTTACGAGGTTCATCGGGCTCTGGTTTAGAGAAGTAATTAAACCGACCTTCTTTCTTTACGTTCCACGCACCCACCTCAGTGAGCCTTGGATAAGATTTGATCTCGATCCTCCAACCCTGGTCATCAGTCAAATGCCAGTGCAAAAGATTGAACTTATACTTAACCATATCATCGATATAGCGCTTTACTTCGTCTTTGGTGAAAAAGTGGCGGGACACATCCAGCATCAATCCCCTCCATCCAAACCTGGGGTAGTCTGTAATTTCTGCTACCGGCGCCTTCCACTCCAGGTTCTCCACCTTTTTTCCGCCTTCCACTTCTGCGGGAAGGAGTTGCAGAAAAGTCTGCATACCATAAAAGAGACCAGCTGCTGTATTTGCGGTGATCTGCGCACCTGCTGTTCCAACCTTCAATTGGTATCCTTCGCTGCCGAGGGTAGCGTTGGCCGTTGTGTTTAAGCTTAAAATGATATTGGAAGTGCCCATGTTGATGGCGCCGCCGGTGACGGGTACAGTATAGCCCGTTACCGTAGAAAGCTTTTTGGAGAGCATATTGGCTACCCGCGTGGCTTCGGCATTGTTTCCCGCAAGGCCGATGGCTGTGCTGGGAGACAATCGGAAAAAACCTTCACCGTTTTTCACCTCAACAGGTTGGGGCACAATGCGCAGCTGCGCAGTAGCGGCAGTCGTAAGCAAGCAGGCCGTCAGAGCAAGTAAAAACAATCGTTTCATGTCAGTCGTTAAAGTTGAGTGTTAAAATTACCGATTAATGCGGATATCGTCGTAAGTTTAGACTTGCAAACGCGGTTGAACATCACCTTAAAATGTTTGTCCCATGTTCACCATCATCGTCCCCACTGACTTTTCCGACACGGCCAGAAACGCCGTAGACTTTGCATTGAAGATGGCCAATGATATGCACAATGTGCGTGTGGTCCTGTACAATGCGTACAGTAAATCCGCCATTGGTGTAGACGGTACGCCATTGTCCGTCGATCCGGATGCAAACCGGCAAATCACTGTCATGGCGCTCCAGAACCTGCGCAGTGAGTTTACGGTTCGTACAGGCCTAACTGTTGACATCCTCGCAGAAGAGGGAGAACTGACATCAAACCTGGCCAGTATGGCTGGTGAGAAAAAAGCAGATCTGGTCATCATGGGCATCAATGGTGCCAGCAGGATCGAGCAGGTACTGATCGGCAGTTCAACCCTGAGTGTGGTGCACAAGGCATCGATCCCCGTCCTGATCGTCCCACCGGATGCGGTGTACAAGAAGATCAGGAAGGTGCTGTTTTGTTCAGACCTGAAGGAAGTGGAGAAAACCACTCCGGTGGATCACCTGAAAACAGTGCTGGATATGTTTGGACCTAAGCTGGTCATCGGGCATGTCAGCACCAACCATTACAACGATACCATGCACCAGCAAAAAGCAGAAATCGCAAAACTAAACGAAATGCTGGTGGCCTATGAACCGGAATTTGCGGTTTTACCCATGGGGGATTTCACCGAAAGCACCAGCCAGCTGGCTACGGATAAGCAGGTGGATCTGCTGATTACCGTTCCCAGAAAGCATAGCTTCTTTGAGAAGCTGATTTCGCCCAGTCATACCAAAAAACTTGCTTATCACAGTCATTTGCCCGTACTTGCCATCCCGGATATTCATTCCTGAGCACCGAAGGAATGTACCGACATTCGGCATCTAATCATAACCGGATGGTAAAAACAGTCGATAAATAAGAAATAACATGAAATACCTGATTACGCTTTGTGCATTGGCCTTTGCTGTGCAATTACAAGCCCAGAAGGTGGTGGATAAAGCCATCATCAAGATGAAAACAGAAACCACCTTTCCCGAGAACTTCAACCCCGGCGGTGGTGATGGCGGCGGTGGCGGCGGTGGTTTTCAAATGCCCCGCGAGATAGAAGCCAACACAACGGTTTGGTATAAGGGCAAGTTTACGAAGATGGAAAACCAAAGTGATTTTGGCACCAGCCAGACCATCATCGATCGTGATGCGAAAAAAACCACTACCCTCATGGAAGCCATGGGCAGGAAAATGGGCTGGTATTCAACTGAAGCGGATCAGGAAGCCATGGAAAAACGCATGGATTCTGCCCGTACCGCGCGCAGGGATTCCTTAGAGAAACTCGGCCTCAGTTTTGCGAGGAATGAACCGGAAGTAACGGTGGGAACAGAAACCAAAACCATTGCAGGATACACTTGCAAGAAAGCCATCATTAAAACCAAGGGCCAGAACGGACAGGTAAGTGAAACCACGGTTTGGTTCACACCTGATTTCAAAATGGGTGAAGGCTATACGCTAAACAGCAACTCCGGTGGCGGTGGTATGATGCGCATGATGGGCATGACGCCCCAGGGCCTGGAAAAGATCGATGGATTTCCGATGGAATATGAGATCGTAAGGCAGAACGGCATGCGCGTTCATATGGTGGTGACCAAAGTGCAGCTGGATGCGGAGATCGCCGACAAAACATTTGAGATCCCCAAGGGTTATGATATTAAACCAATCTCCGAAATGGGCGGCCCCGGTGGTGGTGGACGCTTCAGGATGGGCGGTGGTGGAAACCAATGATGAATCTCGCAGTCTTGACCATAAGCAGGTATCCTGCAAAACATACAATAACCGCTTTTCATTCCATGGCTTTGTTCAGGCCCTCACTGGCGCTGAACAAAGCCATGGCCTTTTACAAACTGATGGGAACGGGGAGGAATGGTACATTCGATAAGCATCCCGACTGGCAGCAGTACGCAATTTTTTCTGTTTCTGAGATCGATGGATTGCCGCCGATGGATCTGCCCTATCAACAATGGCGAAACAAATATTACGGTGCGTTTATCAACCGTTATTGGAACTGGGCGAGTGCAGAAACCACAACATACATTCTAGAGCCCATTCTTTCCCACGGAACCTGGGACAAAAAAAACATCTTCCCCGCTCCGCTTTCATCCGGTATACCCGGTGAACAAATTGCGGTGCTGACAAGGGCTTCCATTAGAATCTCAAAAGCCCGTGAATTCTGGGCCAACGTTCCGCCCGTGCAACACCAAATGGCGGAGACCGATGGACTGCTCTATTCCGTTGGTATTGGTGAAGTACCTTATCTCCGACAGTCAACTTTCAGCATCTGGAAAGATGAAGCCAGCATGAAAGCATTCGCCTACAAGATGCAGGAACATCGTGATGTGATCCAGAAGACAAGGACCCGCAACTGGTATAGTGAAGAGATGTTTACCCGCTTCAGGGTGCTGCAAACTTTCTCCCGCAAGTAATGAAATCAATCATCACTTAGGCCAGTCATATCCAACAAACAAATGCCCAAATACAAGTGCCAATTGCTATTTACCAATTGCAAATTGCCAATTGCTTAAAATGATCTCCATTCCTTCTTTAAAACTGACAGGCTCATAACCCAACAGCTCTTTTGCTTTGCTGATGTTAAAGGGCGTACGTAACGGTCTTTCTGCAGCTTGTGTAAAGGTGGACGCATCTACTCTCGTGATCAAGGATGCGTCCAAATTCATTCGCGAAGCAACCAAAAGCGCAATATCATGCGGTGATAAAAAATCTTTCCCTGAAATGTGCCAGACACCCTGATGTTTATCTTTCGTAATCAACAAAAGTGCAGCGGCCAGGTCGCCAGCAAAAGTTGGCGTGCGCACCTGATCCCCTACTACGCGGATGGATTTGCCTTTTTGCAACTCGCCCAGCACCCACGAAATAATATTGGTGCGAGTGCCTAGCAGGGTATTTCCATACACTAAAGCAGCGCGCACGATGGCCCAACCATGCGGATACTCCCGCACCAGCTGTTCAGATCGCAACTTGGTAAGGCCATAATAATTCACCGGACCCGTTTCATCATTTTCACTGTACGGGCCATCCGTGCCGGGGAAAACGAAATCGGTGGAAACGTAGGAGAAAAAACTGCCGTGCTTTTTGGCCGCTTCCAATAAAAAACCTGTTGCCTTAGTATTGACGAGATCTGCCTGTTCCCGATACAGTTCACAGGTATCCGGCTGTGCCTCAGCTGCAGCATGGATCACCGCATCCGGCCTGACCCTTTCAAACACATCATGAATATTCTCCGGATCAGTGATATCCATTTGTTCATAGTCAATATTCTGCATCCATATATCAGGGATCCTGCAAGGCCCTCTACCCGTGACGATCACTTGCCCCGGCCATTGCTCCAGGATGCGGATCAGGTACTGCCCCACCAGTCCGTGGATGCCTGTGATGAGTAGTTGCATACAGTAAATGTAAACCAAGACTTTAATTCAGGGGGAGTGTTTAGGGGGAGTGTTAAGTTAGGGTTTAGGTATTCTAAACACTTCCCCTAAACCCTTCCCCTAACCAACACTCCCCCTAATTCATTATCTTCACGCACCGATTAAGCGGGAATTGTGTACTTTTGACACTTAAGGGCTATTTCTCAACGATTTAGCTAGCTGAAAAACCAAAACAGCCAATTTTTTTGGAATGAGTAAAAAAGTCAGCAAGATCGGTGTGCTTACTTCCGGCGGTGATGCGCCAGGCATGAACGCCTGTGTGAGAGCCGTAGTGCGAACCGGTATTTTTGAAGGATACGAAGTTTACGGGATCATGCGCGGATACCAGGGTATGTTGGATGATGATATTCAAAAAATGGAATCCCGCAGTGTGGCAAACATCATACAACGCGGAGGTACCATCCTTAAGACCGCACGCTGCAAAGAATTCTTCACCCCGGAAGGCCGTAAAAAAGCGTACGAGAACCTGAAAAAAAGAGGCATCAACGCCCTGGTGATCATCGGTGGCGATGGCTCTTTCCGCGGTGCGGAGATCTTCTCCAGTGAATTTGATATTCCCTGTATCGGCATCCCCGGTACCATTGATAAAGACATTGCCGGAACTGATTTCACCATCGGCTTTGATACGGCTGTGAATACTGCAGTTGAAGCTATCGATCGTGTACGGGATACTGCAGATGCACATGACCGCCTGTTTATTATTGAAGTGATGGGCCGGGACGCAGGTTATATCGCCCTCTATTCAGGCATCTCCACAGGTGCGGAAAACATCCTCATCCCGGAACGCAAAACCAATATCAAGGAACTCATCAGTTCATTGCAGGAAAAAGAGAAACGCAAGAAACTGGTGAACCTGGTAGTGGTTGCAGAAGGTGATGATTTTGGCGGCGCCACTGAAGTGGCAAAAATCGTTCATGAAAATATACCTAGCGCTGATATCCGTGTGACCATCCTTGGTCATATTCAACGCGGGGGCTCTCCTACCTGTATGGACAGGCTGATCGCCTCCAGAATGGGATATTCAGCTGTAGAAAGCCTGAAGGCTGAACGTTACAATGTAATGGTAGGCATCGTAAACAATAAGATGCACTACACCCCGTTGGAGAAAGCCGTAAAAGCCAAACAAAAAATCGATGAAGAATGGCTGAAGATCGTGAAGATCCTCGCCAGTTAAAGATCCAAAAATAATCTAATGAGCAAGAACATTGAAAAGTACCTGCATAAGGATATGGACCGTGATGCCGGTATCAAGCACACCGTACACCGCACAAAAATTGTGGCAACGGTTGGTCCCGCTTGCGACTCCTATGAACAATTGCTGGCCCTGGTGAAAGCCGGTGTGAATGTATTCCGCCTGAACTTTTCCCATGGCAGCCATGAAGACAAACTCGCCATCATTGAAAGCATCCGTAAGATCAACACGACGGAGCCGTATAACATCGCGATCCTTGGTGACCTGCAAGGTCCCAAACTCCGCGTAGGTGAAATCGAAAACAATGCGCTTTCCGTGAAGGAAGGTGATGTCCTCACGTTCGTGAACGAGAAATGTGTGGGAACGATGGAGAAGATCTATGTCTCCTACCCTAACCTCGCCGGAGACGTTCGTATCGGCAACAAGATCATGATCGATGACGGAAAGATCGAAGTACAGGTGAAAGAGATAGGGAAAGATGGTAGTGTGAAGGTGCAGGTTACCATGGGTGGTGTGATCTCTTCTAAAAAGGGAATTAACTTGCCTGATACCAAAATTTCTTTACCTGCATTGACTGAAAAAGATCTGGTTGACCTAGAGTTCATCATCGAGCAAAAGCTCGACTGGGTTGCGCTTTCTTTTGTGCGTAGTGTAAAAGACATTGTGATCATCAAGAGCAAACTGTCTGAGAAAAAATCAAATACCAAGGTTATCGCCAAGATCGAGAAACCTGAAGCGCTGACGAATATCCGCGAGATCATCCTGGAATCCGATGGCATCATGGTTGCCCGTGGTGACCTCGGCGTGGAAATGCCCGTTGAGCAGGTACCCCTGATCCAAAAGCAACTGATCCGCAAATGCCTGCACCGTGCGAAGCCCGTCATCGTGGCCACACAGATGATGGAATCGATGATCGATCGGATCAAGCCCAACCGTAGCGAAACCACAGACGTGGCCAACGCCGTGATCGAAGGTGCGGATGCGGTTATGCTCAGCGGTGAAACCGCAACCGGTATGCACCCAGCTCTGGTAGTGGAAACCATGAAGAAGATCATCCTGGAAGTTGAGAATAAAGAATACCGATACAACCGTGAGGAAGACCTGAAACCGCTTCCCCACTCACCCACCTTCCATTCCGATGCCATTTGCTACAATGCCTGTAAGTTGGCAGAAGATGTGAATGCGGATGCACTGATCGGGATGACGCAGAGCGGCTATACAGGGTTTATGCTAAGTTCATACAGACCGAAAGCTCCGCTTTTCATCTTCACCAAGCAAAGGTCGCTCGTGAACCAGCTTTCCCTAAGTTGGGGCGTGCGTGCCTTCTATTACGATGAAGAAGAAAGCATGGACGATATCATTGATGACCAGATCAAGATCCTCAAAGAACGCGGCTTCGTACACGAAGGCAATGTAGTGGTGAATACCGGCTCTATTCCTATTCAGTTGCACCTGCCGACGAATATGTTGAAGATCACGAAGGTCTGATTTGGAATACAAACATTCAATAATACTAACATTCAGAAATCCTGAAGTTGGAGAACTGGAAATTGGAAATCCTGGTGAGTTGCTCACCGGGATTTCCGGCTTTTAGGATACCAACATCAGATTGCTTGAATGAATGTATGACTGAATGTCTTGCTTGCCAATATTAACTATCTTGCTCCCATGAAAAAGCTTGTCATTTTTGCCTTCCTGCTCCTCTCCCTGGGCGCATCGGCACAACAATCTCTTGACTCCGCTTACATCCGGGAAAACTACGTCAAAATAGAGCGGATGATCCCCATGCGGGACGGTGTGAAACTCTTCACCGCCATCTACCTGCCCAAAGACAAATCAGAAAAACATCCCATCCTGATGACCAGGACACCATACTCCTGTGCACCTTATGGAGAAACAAATTACCGCCCCTATTGGAACACCTATCACCGTCTGTACTTCCGGGAAAACTATATCATCGTACAACAAGACGTGCGAGGCAGATTCATGAGCGAAGGCGTGTTTGAAGATGTGCGTCCATACAATGGTGCGAAAAAAACAAACCAGGAAATTGATGAGGCGAGTGATACTTATGATACCATCGACTGGCTCCTGAAAAATATCGAGAACAACAATGGCAAAGTAGGTGCTTTCGGAATTTCATACCCCGGCTTTTATGCAACCATGGCTGCACTCAGTGGGCATCCCGCATTGGTAGCAGTTAGTCCGCAAGCTCCCGTTACCGAATGGTTTCTGGGCGATGATTTTCACCACAATGGCGCGTTGATGCTGATGGATGGATTCTCTTTCTACACCAGGTTTGGTGTGCCGAGGCCCAATCCGGTGAAGACCTACGTAGGTGGCTACCAGATCAAAGGAGACGATAACTATCAATTCTATTTGCGTGCAGGATCACTAACGAATATTGCCAAATTGATGGGCGATTCCATAAAGTTCTGGAAAGACCTATATGCGCATCCCAATTACGATACTTTCTGGCAGGCACGCAATGCGCGCAACAATGTGACTGGTATTAAGCCCGCCATGCTGGTGGTAGGCGGATTATATGATGCGGAAGATTGTTACGGTGCATGGCGATTGTACGAAGCCATCGAACAAAAAAATCCTGCTTCCCAATTCAACAAGATCGTGATGGGTCCATGGTATCATGGCCAATGGGCATCCAATGAAGGAGGCGCCCGATTGGGGAACGCCACCTTTAAACAACGTACTTCAGACTGGTACCAGAACAACATCGAAGTTCCTTTCTTTAACTATCATCTGAAAGGAAAAGGCAATATCAATCAGCTTAAAGAAGCCACTGTTTTCATGACCGGTAAAAATGAATGGAAACAGTATGACGTGTGGCCACCTGCAGAAGCCAAAGACCAATCGCTTTATTTCCAACCCGGTAAACAATTGAGCTGGATCAAACCCGCAACAACTGCTGCAGCTTCAACCTACGTGTCAGATCCTGCACATCCCGTACCGTATGCAGACGGCATTCATATGGGCAGAACAAGGGAATACATGACCGATGACCAGCGCTTTGCTTCCCGCAGACCCGACGTGCTGACGTTTGAAACGCCGGTACTAACGGAAGACCTAGCGGTAACGGGTACCGTCATTGCGGACCTTAAGGTTACCCTGTCTACCACAGATGCAGATTTTGTGGTGAAAATCATCGATGTATATCCCGATGACTACAAAGACAGTGAACTTCGCTATCCATTGGGTGGTGCGCAGATGCTGGTGCGTGGTGAAATCATGCGCGGAAAATTCAGGAACAGTTTTGAAAAGCCCGAACCTTTCAAACCCGGCAAAGTAGAAACCGTGAAATTTGAACTTCCAGACATCTCCCATTGTTTCAAGAAAGGACATAAACTGATGATCCAGGTGCAGAGTTCCTGGTTTCCACTGGCCGACAGGAACCCGCAGCAGTTCATGAATATTTACCAGGCTGAAGATAAAGATTTCGTACCCGCAACCATACAATTACATCACGATGCAAAAAACAGCAGTGCCATTATTCTTCCGGTGCTTAGTGGCCGTTAGTACCCTGATCATCCTGGCTTCAACTGTAAGGGCCCAGGACAACGACTATGTAAAAACCCATTACATTAAGAAAGACGTGCGCATCCCGATGCGTGACGGCGTGAAGTTGTATACGGTGATCTATATTCCAAAAGACAGCACGGAGAATCATCCGATCCTGATGGAACGGACACCTTACAGTGCGGGACCTTATGGAGAAGATAAATATGCAAGGCGCATCGGTCCAAATACATCCCTGATGAAAGAGAAATATATTTTTGTATACCAGGATGTACGCGGACGGTATATGAGCGAAGGAAATTTCAGGGAAATGACGCCCAATGATCCAACGCACAAGACGCCCGATGAATCCTCCGATGCATTTGACACCATCGAGTGGTTGCTGGCCAACCTCACACACCAAAATGGAAGGGTTGGCTTGTATGGGATTTCTTACCCCGGCTTCTATGCAACCGCTTCCCTGCCAGATGCGCACCCTGCCATCAAAGCCGTATCCCCACAGGCACCCGTAACCGATGAATTCATGGGCGATGACGCTAACCATAAAGGCGCGTTTTTCCTGATGGACAATTTCGGGTTCATGAGTTATTTCGATGCGCCCCGAACAGGACCGGTTGAAGACTATGGCTCAAGTATTGTAACCGAGCGCTACAAAGATGCTTACGCATTCTTTCTGCAACTGGGTCCCTTGAAGAATACACTGAAACCGGAGTACTACGGAAAAACAAACGGGATCTTTAAAGAATACCTGACACACGACACCTACGATGAATACTGGAAGGCAAGGAATATCCGCGCGCATCTGAAGAACGTTAAGCCCGCCACATTGATCGTGGGTGGCTTGTTTGATCCTGAAGATCTGTTTGGAGCGCTGGAAACATACCGGGCTATTGAGCAACAGAATCCGGTGAACAAAAACACCATCGTGATGGGTCCCTGGACCCACGGTGCATGGGCACGCGGCAACTGGGAAAAATATGCCGGGCAAAATTTTGGAATGAATACGTCGAAGTATTTCCAGGATTCGCTGGAGACACCCTTCTTTAACTATTACCTGAAAGATAAAGGCAGTTTTACCATGCCCGAGGCTGTGATCTTTGAAACCGGCAGCAACCAGTGGCGAAAGTATGATGTATGGCCAGCGAAGAACGTTCGCACTACTTCCTTCTACCTACTCCCTAAGCATAAGCTAAGTGAGAAGAAGAAGGGGAAAGCGTACAGTGAATACACTTCTGATCCTGGGAACCCAGTTCCCTACACCGCTGCCACCATGAGTGGAAGAAACAATGAATACATGGCCGAGGACCAGCGCTTCGCGTCCAAACGCAATGATGTATTGTGGTTCCAGACAGATACCCTGAAAGCACCACTAACGGTTGCGGGAAAAGTGACCGCTGATTTACAGGTGAGCATGACCGGTAGTGATGCTGATTTCATCGTAAAACTGATCGATGTGCTTCCGGATGGTACGCAACGCCTCGTAAGGGCCGAAGTGATGCGTGGTAAATTCCGGAACAGTTTTGAACAACCAGAAGCATTTGTGCCAGGCAAAATAAGCAATGTCCGTTTTGAATTGCCCGATGCCTCGCACCAGTTCCTTCCAGGACATCGCTTAATGGTGCAGGTTCAGAGTTCATGGTTCCCTCTGGTAGACCGCAACCCGCAAAGATTTATGCGCATTGCAGAGGCCGATGAGATGGATTATCAGAAGCAGACCATTAGGGTGTATGGAACGTCAAAAATCACATTAGAAACTTTGTAACGTTATTGGGTTATTTGTTACTTGTTATTGTAATAACCCAATAACCCAATAACTAAATAACCTAATAACACTTAACCACTCACATGAACATTGACTTTAACAAAAACGAAGACAAGATGAAACTCGCCGTCAGCGAGTTGAAGCAGCGTTGGGAGAAGGTGAGCCTGGGCGGTGGAAAGAAAGCCATCGAAAAACAACACGAGAAAGACAAACTGACCGCAAGGGAGCGGATTGAATACCTCCGTGATAAAGACAAAGCCTTTGTTGAAATCGGCGCATTCACCGGCGAGGGTATGTATGAGGAGTATGGGGGTTGTCCATCCGGTGGCACCGTTGCAGGTGTGGGCTATGTAAGCGGAAGACAGTGTGTGATTGTTGCCAACGACCAAACCGTTAAAGCCGGTGCATGGTTTCCGATCACCGGAAAGAAAAACCTGCGGTTGCAGGAGATCGCGATGGAGAACCATCTGCCCATCATTTATTTAGTGGATAGTGCCGGTGTGTTCTTGCCCATGCAGGACGAGATCTTTCCGGACAAAGAACATTTTGGTAGGATCTTCCGCAACAATGCACGCATGAGCGCCATGGGTATTACGCAGATTGCTGCGGTGATGGGTGCCTGTGTGGCGGGCGGCGCATATCTCCCCATCATGAGTGATGAAACGCTGATGGTGGAAGGCAAAGGATCGATCTTTCTGGCTGGTCCATACTTGGTGAAAGCAGCCATCGGGGAAGACATAGAACTGGAAACCCTTGGTGGTGCAGTGACACATACGGAGATCTCTGGCATTGCAGATTATAAGTTCTCTACAGAAGAAGAAACCCTGGATGAAGTGAAAAAGATCATGGGCAAGCTCGGGCCAACACAACAGGCAGGGTTCAACCGAATCGCACCCGAAGCGCCGGCAAAAGATCCGAAAGAGATCTACGGGCTCTTCCCGGCAGATAACAACAAGCCATATGATATGGTGGATGTGATTGAGCGCATCGTAGACAAATCAGACTTCGATCAATTCAAAAAAGATTACGGCAAAAGCATCCTTTGCGGTTATGCCAGGATCGATGGCTGGGCGGTGGGCATTGTGGCCAACCAGCGCAAGATCGTAAAAAGCAGGAAAGGCGAAATGCAGATGGGTGGCGTGATCTATAACGACAGCGCGGACAAGGCGGCCAGGTTTATCCTGAACTGCAACCAGAAAAAGATCCCGCTGATCTTTCTGCAAGACGTTACTGGTTTCATGGTAGGCAGCAGGAGCGAACATTCCGGTATCATCAAAGACGGTGCAAAACTGGTGAACGCGGTAGCCAATTCCATTGTTCCAAAAATCACGATCATTGTGGGTAATTCTTATGGCGCAGGAAATTATGCCATGTGTGGCAAGGCTTACGATCCCCGCTTTATCTTCGCTTGGCCCACGGCTAAGATCGCGGTGATGGGCGGAGAGCAGGCAGCGAAGACCCTTTTGCAAATCCAGGTTGCCGCTATGAAGGGTAAGGGTGAGGAAATAGGAGAAGAAAAGGAAAAAGAGATGTTGAAGAAGATCATCGATAAATACAATACCCAAACCACACCATATTACGCTGCGGCAAGGTTGTGGGTGGATGGCATTATAGACCCTATCCGTACCCGTGAGGTTATCTCTGAAAGCCTTCATGCAGCAAATCATTCACCAATTGAATCATCCATGAAACTGGGCGTGTTCCAGGTTTAAAAAATGTTGTTATGACAATTCCCGTTTATCAGGTAGACGCATTTACCAACAAAGCATTTTCAGGAAACCCCGCGGCAGTTTGTCCGTTGGATGAATGGCTTTCTGATGAGCTCATGCAGAACATCGCGATGGAGAATAACCTCGCTGAAACCGCCTTCATCGTTCCTTATGAAGATGCGTTCCAGATCCGCTGGTTCACACCTACGGTTGAAGTGGATCTCTGCGGACATGCAACCTTAGCTACGGCACATGTATTTTTCAACCACCTTAAATTCTCCGCTAACCCTTTACGTTTGTATTCCAAATCAGGATGGCTCACCGTTACAAAGGAGATCGATGGCAAACTAACCCTTGATTTCCCCGCTGATCCTGCGAAGCCTTCAGACATTCCGGAAGGACTGTTTGAAGCGCTTGATGTGTTTCCCAGTCTGGTGTTCAAAGGGAAATTCGATTACCTCGTTGAACTGAAGAACGAGGAAGAAGTGCGCAACCTGAAACCAGATTTCAAGGCTCTTTCGGTTATCCCTTCCCGTGGGGTTATCGTTACGGCGCTAGGTACAAAACATGATTTTGTGTCGAGAGGATTCTTTCCGCAAACTGGCATTGATGAGGATCCCGTGACCGGCTCCGCGCATTGCTTACTGACCACATATTGGAACCAGAAAACAGGCAAGGATTATTTCTTTGCGCTACAGGCATCGGCAAGATCCGGTGAGATGGTCTGCAGGCTCAAAGGGGATCGTGTGTTGATGACCGGCGAAGCAGTAACCGTGTTGAAAGGAGAAATCTACTGTTGATGATCAATGAGCGCGGACTGACGATCTATACCGATGGCTCCTCCCGCGGCAATCCCGGTCCGGGTGGGTACGGTACCATCCTGATCTGGAAGGGACAACGAAAAGAATTTTCCGGTGGCTACAAAAGAACCACCAACAACCGTATGGAGATCATGGGCGTGATCAAGGGGCTGGAAGCGCTGAACCGAAAAGGGCTGAACATCACCGTTTATTCCGATAGCCAATATGTTGTGCGGGCTGTGAAAGAAGGCTGGCTGAATACCTGGATCAGGACCAATTTTAAAGGCGGAAAAAAGAATCCCGACCTATGGCTGCGCTACTACGAGCTGGCCAAGGACCATCATATTGAATTTGTATGGGTAAAGGGTCACGCCACCAATCCATTCAACAACAGGTGTGATGAATTAGCCACCGCAGCGGCAGATGATCGAAGTAATTTTTTAGTAGATACTGGTTATGAGGAAGAGAATAACGTTTAACTACTAACCAATAACCTTTTGCGTTTTGAGGGATTTTGTTACCAGATAATAGCCCCCAAAGAACACTGCACTGAAAAACAGCGTTGCCAGGAAACTCATCTGATAAAAAGGAAGGCCATCGGCATACACCATCATCAGACCATCAAAAGTCTTCGGCCTGTTGTATCCACCGCCACCGATCCATACCATAAAATTTGAGATGAGGAAGTAGGCAGTAGGCGCTGCAAGAGATCCGGCAGCAATGCTTAATACATTGCGTTGCTTCACAAAAAATCCAATCACGGTCAAACCGCAGATCAACAGATAGTTCCCGAGTTGACCATCATAAAATCCTTCAATCTTGGTATAGCCGAGGTTAAAAAGAACCTGGTACAATGCATCGGAAAGGAACATAGAGAGCAAAGGCAACAGGAACGCAAACTTCTTGTTGGTGCAGATGGCGCCTGCAAACAAGGCCATGGCAATCTGTGGTGCAAAACCCATCGGCCTGGGCAAAACACGATACAGGGATGCAACAATCACCAACAAAACAAAACTTATGATCAGGTTCCTATTGAACTTCATGAAATATCCTTTAGAAAAGCAAAAGTAGACAAAAAAGCAATGCGGCAATTTGCCAATGCGGCTGTGCGGCAATGCAAATGTGGATATGTGGAAAAGGAGTCTCACGGCACAAAAGCTCTCACCAACCTCACCCCTACTCCCTCAACCCTAACCCCTACTCCAGCCAAAATAAAGAAAGACGCCCCCTTCTCCAACCTCCAACCTGCCCCTCCAACCTTTGCCTCACCTTGCCCGTCCAAAACAAGCATGATCTCCGGTCCAGTTGTAGTGAACGTATACCCGCTTTGTTGGACGGTTGCTGCCACCAGGCTGAAGTCGTCCACGGGGCAGTTAAACAATTGCTCATGTTCCTGGCTGCCGGCGTCCATGGGTTGTGGTACGATGGCCTCAAACCGGATATGCTTCATCAGCTCCGGCACATCCACAAATTTGGGCGTGAGGCCACCTCGCAACACATTATCGGAATTCGACATCAATTCCACATTTTGACCCTCGAGGTAAGCGTGTGGAAGTCCGGCCCCCTGGAATATCGCTTCGCCTGCTTTCAGTTGAACCAGGTTAAAAAAGTAGACCGAAAAAATCCCGCGGTCGAAGGCATCCGGATAAGTCACCATCGCCCTGGCTGCCCAGAAATGCGGATCATGCTTTGATAATTCTCCGGCTGCATATTTAGGAAGGATCTCTTCTGCCAGCGGCTGAAGCATTTTGTTGACCCCTTCCTGCGGAAGTTCCATCACATATTGATACAATCCTTTGTAACCACTGCTTTCAAATACCGGCAACAAGGCAGACAATTGTTCCACATTCTCCAACACCCTTGCCAGATCCTGCTCCGGCCTGAACCCATGCAACAACCAGAAATCTCCCAGCGCAAGCATCATCTCGGGCTTATGGTTATTGTCTCGATAGTTGCGGTTGGGGGCATCCTGTGGTATACCCATCGCATTCTCCCGATCAAATCCTTTGATCGCTTCTTCTTTCGATGGATGCACTTGGATAGAAAGCATATCTTTTACATCAAGGATCTTCAATAAGAATGGAAGGTCCTGAAATCTTGACGCCACCCTGGTACCCAGATATCTCCTCGGCTCCGAGCGGATCAAATCCAAAAGACCGGTTTGCGCATTGGCCGACAGTTCAACCGTTGCTGGTGCACCCGGGTGAATCCCCAGCCAATACTCGGCAAAGGGCCGGTTTTCATCGTTGGAAATACTAAGTAATTCGGGGATATAACCCTTGCCGCCCCATGCGTAGTGCTGTACCTTGCCTTTAAGTGGAAACATGAGACGAAGATAAACAGAAACGATGTACAGGCAGCACCGTGTGGGTAAGGAAGGCGAAGAATTGGCCAGAACTTTTTTGGAACGACGAGGATTTGAGATCCTGGTTAACAACTGGCGCTATGGCGCGCTGGAGCTCGACATCATAGCGCACAAGGACGAAGTGCTGCACGTGGTGGAAGTGAAGACCCTGCGCCGACAAAGCGCTGGCCTGCCCGAAGAATCCGTGAACCGTGCAAAGTTCCAGCATCTCCAACGCGCAGCCGAAGCCTTCATGCAGCTCTATCCTCGGTGGACCCAGCTACAATTTGATATTGTGGCAGTGACGATTGAACCGCAGGGCGGGAATGAGATTCTGTTGATTGAAGACGTGTATTATTAGCAATAGATCATTTGGACCATTGTACCGTTGGGCAATTGGACCTGCTACTTCTTTTTCGAGAAAGTATAGGTAAGCGTTGGTGTTAACGTAACCTGTTCAAAGTACACAGCGGTAATGTTGAAATACACCCTTGATTGGATACCAAACTTAAAATGCGTATCAATTTTTCTTTCATAATGTAATCCAACAAAAGCGCCCAGGTCATTGAAACCCGCATTGTGAACATTTCTTTCATAAACGTTCACATCCCGCAACCCAACTTGAATGGATTCGTCTTCGTAGGTGCTGTAAAAAGCACCAACCAACGCATTAAGTCCCCTAATCTTTCGGGAAATTTCACGTTCAAACCCAACATAAAACTTATTCTCTTTACTACTGATGGTAAAATCCTCAATAATCACATTCACCCCACTTGCGTTCTGCGAGTAGTTGATTTCTCTGGAGTTTTTACTACGCATATATCCACCCAACAACCAAGATCTTTCATTTAACGCAAATTTTGCCTCGGTTTCAAAGACAAGGCCAATAAAATTCTTTTTGGAAAAATCACCTATTTGTTGTCCAGTCGCCTCATTAATCCTCCTTACAGAAAAGTTCCCGTTAGGACCGGCATGGACTGACAAAGAAAATCGACCCTGAGCAAAAACAGGCATAGCAAATGCCATGAGGACAAGCGCCATGAGCGCTAACTTTGGTGTATTCATAAATTAAACATTGTACGCTCTACTCACTTTTCTATCTCCTCACCCTTCAGCCTCACCCTTTCTTCACCCGCTCCATCATCTTCTCCACCATCTTATACGTCGCGGGACAATACGTCACATTCTGGTGATGCACATGCACATAATCTTTCATCTTCTTCCTGGTCAAATGCGGAAAACCTGCGCAGTCTAAAGGTCGCACTGAATAAATACTGCACATATTGCTTTTCAGATCCAGGAACTGGCAAGGCTGTTTCACATTCATCCAGTCGCCGATCTTATCAAGATACAAATATTTTTTCTTGAATTCATCAACCGTCATATTCAAATGGGCAGAGATTCGGATGAGATCTTCCTTGGTGAAGGTGGGGCTCATCGTCTTGCAGCAGTTGGCGCAGGTCAAGCAATCCACTTCCTTCCAAACTTCTTTGTCAACCTCTTCGGCCATCGCATCCAGCTTTCGGGGTGGGTTCTTACCCAGTTTGGTCAGGAACATCCTGAAGCGGCGCTTGTTCAGGTTAACCAGTTTGCGAAAGGCACGAAGGTTGATGGGCTGCATAGTGCTGAATGAGGGGCAAATATGATTCAAAGCGGTTAACAGGCAAAAAAATTTATTTTGCATCCATGTGGGAGCCCTATAAGAAAGGATTCAAGGCGCATTTGCAGCTGGAGCGCAGCCTCTCGGATGCAACGGTGGAGGCTTACCTGGCGGATGTCGATAAGTTCACACAGTACTTATCCCTTGAGGAAGGATCAGTACAACCCTCGGGCATCACCCTTAAGCATCTGCAGGCCTTTTTAAAATGGATCGGTGAGCTGGGGATGACGGCCACCAGCCAGTCCCGCATCATCAGCGGCCTCCGCAATTTCTTCCGCTACTGCCAGTCGGAGCAGGTCATCACTGCTGACCCCACCGAGCTCATTGATACCCCCCGCTTGAAAAGAACCCTGCCAGATGTATTGTCTTTCGATGAGATTGAACAGATGATCGCACAGATCGATCATAGTAAGGACGATGGTATCCGCAACCGCGCCATCATCGAGATCATGTACAGCTGCGGTCTTCGCGTGAGTGAAGTGTGTAACCTGCTGCTTCGGTTCTTATATCTTGATGTGGGCTTCATCCGCGTGATTGGTAAAGGAGACAAGGAACGATTGGTACCCATCGGCAGTGAAGCAGTGAAGCATCTCAGGATTTATATGGACCATATCCGGTTAAAACAAAAACCCAAAACCGGAGATGAAGAGATCGTGTTCCTCAACCGCCGGGGCGGACGATTATCCCGCGTGATGATCTTCATGATCATCAAAGACCTTTCCAAGAAAGCAGGGATCCGAAAAGACATTTCCCCGCACACGCTTCGGCATTCCTTTGCCACGCACCTGGTGGAAGGCGGCGCGGATCTTCGTGCCGTGCAGGAAATGCTGGGGCATGAGAGTATTACCACAACAGAGATCTATACACATCTGGATCGGGAGTATCTGCGGGAGACGATACAGAAGTATCATCCTGCGTATAAGAAAAATTGACAATAGAACATTTGGGCCATTGTACAATTGTGCAATGGTACAACGGTCCAAATGTCCTATTGCCAGACATCTACCGCCTGGACTGGTATAATTT
>JBKCVJ010000094.1:0-4473 GCA_046317915.1 Sphingobacteriales bacterium | reverse complement strand
AGATGTGTCATTGTGTGTATGTTTAAGTCGTTTTTGAACGTTGATTTATAAATGAACAATGTTCACTACAAGGGCAAAAAAAATCAATTTTCTTCGATGAGTTTTACAAATGTTTGATACGCGTCCATAACAATATCCTCCGGCTTTTTCATGTTTACGCCTTTCGTCCTTCCGCGGATCTCCAGCATACACATGCCATGCACCGCGCTCCAGATGAGAAACGACAGTGGCTCCAACGCATGTCCCTTGAAATGCCCGGCCTTTATGCAATCCCGCACGGTATTGCGAAGCATATCAAAAGTTAATTTTCCTTCATCCCACTCATCCTTGTGGATGGTATCCAGAAACTCCATCGGTGCTTTCAGGTTGAACATCAGGTCATACATGTCTGGCTGGTCCATCGCAAAGCGGATATAGAGCCGGCCCATACTCTTCAGCCTTTCCATCGGATCAGCCACATGAAAGAGCACGGCAAACTGTCCACCCAACTCTTGAAAACCCTGGCTATGCAAAGCATGGAGAATAGCATTCTTGTCGCGGTAATATTTATATACCGTCCCAACGCTGTATTCTATTGCATCGGCAATGCTCCGGATGGTGGTCTGTTCAATCCCCTTTTCCAAAAACTGCGTCCGTGCCGCATCCAGAATCAATGCCCGCAACTCGTCTTTCTCCTTGGCCCTCCTTTCGGATATACTCATGATGACCGTTCAGGATGCAAGAAAATGAACATTGTTCACTTTTCCAAATTAATTTTCTTTTTCCATGGCCATACGGATGACAAACACGAAACTATTTTATAGCGTCCCTATCACTTCATACTCTTTCAACCGCTGATCTACCTCGAGCGGCTCAACACTTATAACTTGAACATAGTCAAGAAATCCAGGGAAGTAAGGATTGAGAATGATATTGTACTGTCCGGGTAATACCGCAGAGGGAACACTAAAGCCGATGGTGTCTGCAGTCCGAAGCATTGCATCGCCCATTTGCTTCAGTTGAATATTGTCTGGTATACGCCATCCCTTTGGCAATACATCCACTTCAATTTTCGTGATCGGATATTGATCATCTACTTCTAATTCCATGACAAACATCCTGGGGGGAATATCAGATTCATCCAGATGCACCAGCACCTCAAGCAAAGCCAATGATGGATTTTCACTGGTGTATAGAGCAAAACTGCCCGGACTGTTCCATCTTCCTCCTTCCAGAAACGCACCAAGTCCGCTGAGGTCTTTGGTTCGCTTTTTCAGCTTCACAATTCTGTAGAACCGCATGCCATCACATTATGAGTATACGCCTTCCTCGATCCGAACGAGGATGCTATGCACGTTGTTAATACCAGTGGGTGTATGGAACAGATCAATTGGACGCTTCCCGGCTAATGCTCGATTGCCTTTTTTCAACCAACGCCGAAATACTTCCACATCTTCAAATATCGTCAGCCCCTCAGCCATCACCCGCGCCATCTCAATAGCCAGTGAGGATTCCAAACTTCCCAGCCGATCTGTCTTGCGCATTCTGCTGATTGTTTTATAGGATAGACTTAACAACTCTGCCATATCCTTCATGGGGATATCCAATGCCAGGGCCAGATGTTGCATGACTTCTTTCTTTATCCCCGCATTTCCGGCAACCAAAAAATCAATGTTTGCTGACGGCTCTTTGGCCATGAACAATTTGCCACCCAACAACTGCCAGGTGATCTTCTCTACTGATGCTGTGAGATCCGGTTGCCGCCATGAAACACCAGATGCTTTCCCTCCAACCAAAACAGCCATAAAAGACATTTGTCTACAAGTTACAGGAAATTTGTCAATATCTTCCCCTTCATCAACTCAACCCTATGTTTGATATTGCTCCAGCCAATACCTTTACTCTGTTGCAGAATCGCGGTATCAAATCCCTTCCCATCGTCCTCCACCGTGATCGATATCCCTTCTGAAGACCGGCTCAATTGCACCACGGCGTGCTGCGCCGAAGCATGCTTCATCGTATTGTTCAACAACTCTTGCACAATTAAGCACGGTATCCACTGGCCGCGCGCGGATCTGTTTAGCTACCTCCAGCACACTGTCTTTGTTACAGGTTTGTGCCGATGGCTTAAGGAAGGTCACCAGACCAATCAGTAAATGGATTAAGGGCTTCATGGAACAAATGCATTCTTTGTGCCATTTTCCATATCCCCTTATTCCGGGAATGATATTTATAGTGATATTCGGGATATGAAGCAAATACTACTGGCCATCGGTCTATTGATGGGCCCAGTCCTGGCAAGATCCCAGGACAACAAACTGACGATTGAGATCGATGGGAACCTGCCGGAAGGCAAGACTGTTCATGTGGCACTGTACCGCAAAGAGGACCAGTTCCCTTCGGAAAAAACGGCTTTCAGGACGGCCAGTGTGGTGGTGAAGGGAAAACCCATGACGGTGCAGTTCGATTTACCCTTTGGGGAATATGCCGCAGCTATCTACCTGGATGAGAACGGTAATAATGCGCTCGACAAAAACGGCATCGGTTTCCCCAAAGAACCGTTTGGCTTCTCCAATAACTTCAGGCCCAAATTGGGCAAGCCGAAATTCAAAAATTGCAAATTCACGTTTAGTGCGGATGCGATGCAGACGGCCATCAACCTTCGTGGTGGATAGTTGGAGAGGCATTGGGCAGTAAGGCATTGGGCATTAGGGGGGTTAGAATAAAGAGATTTGGAACTCGATACCCACCTTCCCTTTCACTACTTCGTTTGGATCATATCCATCCTGCATCACTTGTACCGTATGCGCTCCGCGGGATAATTTAATAGATACTTCTTGTGAAAATACCTGACAATCAACAGCGTTGAAAGCCAACAATTCACTTCCATCTACATGAATGGAAGACTGATGGCCTCTCTCCATACAGTTGCCGAGAGTCTCAAAAAACACTTTCGTGATCTTTACGGATATAGGTAGGGACACATTATCAGTAAACGCAATCACGCCTGCATCAGAAGCGGTCATTTCAAAATCGGAATAGCGGGTGGGCATAACAATCAATTATACCCCAAGGTAACTATTTAGTTTTACCGTTCACTTCCCAAACAATAAATTGATACGGTGCCAGTTCAAATCCACCGTCTACTTCCCTCACCCAACCTTCAATGGGTTTCAGTTTACCTAGGCTTTTTGAAAAAACGACACGTTGGGAAGAGGCCGACAAATTAGCTGCGATAACCATCCTAACATTTCCGCTCTTTCGTACAAAACTGAACACCTGATCGTTACCATTCTGCAGATGAGCAAATGCACCTGCTGACAGTGCTTCATGTTTGGCACGAAGGCTCAGTAGTTTTTTATAAAGGTTGTATAAACTCTGTGGATCTTTGCTTTGCTCTTCAACAGAAATCCCATCCCCTGATCTCAGGTTGGTCTTTGTCCACCAAATACCGGAATCCTTATACCACAAGGTCATCCCCTTCCCTTCTACTGTTTTATACCACTCAAAGGCTTCCCTGCGGGGGATATCGTTGCCATCTCCATTGCCATAAGCACCATTTGCACCCACGCCTTTCATGCCAATTTCCTGGCCATAGTAGATCGATGGGATCCCGCCCATGAGCAGTTGTAAAGCTGCTGCAAGTTTCTGTTTGGCCAGGTTTTGCTCAAGCGAGGCGAAACGATCCAGGTCATGATTCTCCAAAAATGTCAGTTGTGTTTTTCCTGCGGGATTCAACACCAACACTGAATCCGCAGCTTTAATCAATCGCTGTTTGTCCATGGCCTGAATGGCTCTTTGCAATCCGAAACCAAACATCCTATCCACACCTGCCCTTTCAAAATAAGCATACCCGTAATCATTCCAATCTGCCTGCTCTGCAACATAGCTCACCTTGGGATTGAGTTGCTTGGTGGCCTTGATCATTGGATCCCAAAACTCCACGAAAAGATTGGTTAACGATGGCTTGTCATCGAGGTTATCCATCGCATGATCCAACCGGAAACCATCCACGCCGTCATCAAATTTCCCGTCTTTATTGGGATCCATAAAATACTTGAACAGGTCAATGTTGTAGTTCAGCACTGCCTTACTTTTCAAATTCACGGTAGTGATATCAATGACTTTTCCATCAAAAGAATTCAAAGCCCTGAGCCCAAAAACCATGGTGGAAGGAACCGTATGTGCCGCATCGTCAAAAAGGATATAGTCGCTATATGGAGACGACAAATTTCCGATCGCAGACTTGAACCACTTGTGTTTATAGGAAACATACTGTGTTTCCATATCCATATAGATCTTCATCTTTCGCCGATGGATCTCCCTGACCAGTGAAACATAGTCTTCAAATGTTCCGAACTCGGCATCCATCTTCTCAAAATCATCTGCAAAATAATTATGATAGCATTCCGCGTCATACAATGGCAGCAACATGATCGAGGTTGCGCCCAGATCCTGGATATAATCAAGCTTCTGCCGAAGACCATTGAAATC
>JBKCVJ010000093.1:0-3614 GCA_046317915.1 Sphingobacteriales bacterium | reverse complement strand
TTTGGCACCTCGATGTCGGTTCGTCACATCCTGGGGCTGGAGAAGGTCCCAAGGGTTCGGCTGTTCGCCGATTAAAGTGGCACGTGAACTGGGTTCAGAACGTCGCAAGACAGTTCGGTCCCTATCTGTGGTGGGCGTTAGAAAATTGCGTGGACATGACCTTAGTACGAGAGGACCGGGTCGTACGTACCGCTGGTGTATCAGTTGTGCCGCCAGGTGCAATGCTGAGTAGCTATGTACGGACAGGATAAACGCTGAAAGCATCTAAGCGTGAAACCTTCCACAAGATGAGTTTTCTTTTAAGGGTCGTTGTAGACTACAACGTTGATAGGCTACAGATGTAAAAGTGGTAACACTAAAGTCGAGTAGTACTAATTGCCCGTATGCTTTAATTTTTTTTAATTATTCCGGTTTTACAGCTTAATCCAATATGTTAATTTATTCGGTCTAAGACCAAAGTTCTTATGGTGCTTTTGCCGAGGGTGTTCACCTCTTCCCATTCCGAACAGAGCAGTTAAGCCCCTCATGGCCAATGGTACTGGGATTCGTCCTGGGAGAGTAGGTAGGTGCCATATTCATTGAGCCCCGTCAGTTTTCTGACGGGGCTTTTTTATGCCTATACCCCATCCCCTTTGTACGGAATCGTATTTTCCACACATATATCCGTTTTAATGTTTGTGCTCTCCCTCATTAACCTTTACCTTCCCTGAACTTTTCCCGTACCACCCCAACTTCTTTTCAAAACTTTAAAACAAACCTGTCACATGAAAAGGGTTTTAGTCTGCACATCACTATTGCTGTCTTCCTGGTTGCTCAGCTGCAATCAACCTAAACAGAAGACGGTTGCCGCTGGCAATGAGCCTTCCAGTATAGACCGTACCATCCTTCCCATCAAAGAACCTACCTACCCGGCCTTCACTGAACTGGATGCGAGGAAGGCGAAAGCGCCTACCAGATTTGAATTGAAAGCGCCTGAAAAAGCACCCAACGTAGTGGTGGTATTGATCGATGATATCGGGTACGGACATTCCAGTGCGTTCGGTGGTCCGATTCATATGCCCAATCTGGAAAAGCTGGCGGCAAATGGATTAAAATATAATCGTTTTCATACTACGGCCCTTTGCTCTCCAACCAGAACGGCCCTGTTGACCGGATATAATCATCACTCCAACAACGCGGGCGCCATCATGGAAGTGGCTACGGCCTTCCCCGGCAATACCGGCATCCGCCCGCAGAGTATCACCCCGGTGGCTAATGTACTTCGGATGAACGGGTACAGTACTGCCGCATTTGGTAAGTACCACGAGACTCCACCATGGGAAGGGTCCGTTTCCGGACCATATGATCGCTGGCCCACAGGCTCCGGGTTTGATAAGTTCTACGGCTTCATCGGCGGTGAAACCAATCAGTGGCACCCAATGGTGTATGACGGTACCACCCGTGTTTTCCCGAATGTTGATGATCCCAATTACCATTTCACATCGGACATGACTGACCAAGCCGTTCGGTGGATGAATATGCAGCAGTCGCTCACGCCCGACAAACCATTCTACATGTACTTCGCCACAGGGGCAACGCATGCACCACACCACGCACCAAAATCTTATATCGAGAAGTACAAGGGTAAATTCTCGCAGGGCTGGGATAAGCTTCGTGAAGAAACCCTGGAGCGCCAGAAAAAATTAGGCGTGGTTCCACAGAATACCGTGTTGGCGCCTAAACCCGCTGATATCAAAGATTGGGATAAACTGTCTGCAACCGAGAAGAAATTGTTTGAAAGGCAGATGGAGATCTTTGCCGGTTTTGCGGAGCATACAGATGCTGAAGTAGGCAGGCTTATGCAAGCCCTGGAAGAAAGAGGTGAGCTTGAGAATACTATTTTCTTTTATATCGTGGGCGACAATGGTTCCAGTGCTGAAGGTGGTATGATCGGTATGTACAATGAGAACACCTATTTCAATGGGGTAATGGAAACCCTGGATATGCAAATGAATAAATTTGATCAACTGGGTACGGAAGAAACCTACAATCACTTTGCAGCCGGATGGGCCGTAGCCGGTAATACGCCATTTACATGGGCCAAGCAGGTTGCCTCCAATTTTGGTGGAACCAGAAATGGCATGGTGGTCAGCTGGCCTGCAGGTATTAAATCGAAAAATGAAGTCAGGTCCCAGTTTCACCACGTCATCGATGTTGCACCAACGATATACGAAGCTTCCAATATTCCAGCGCCTAAAATGGTAAATGGCATTGAACAAAGACCATTGGAAGGCGTAAGCATGTTGTACTCCTTTGACAATGCCAAAGCGCCAGATACAAGAACCACACAGTACTTTGAAATTGCCGGAAACAGAGCGATTTATCACGATGGCTGGTTTGCAGGTACCATCCATAAAGCACCATGGGAGGCCAATCCAAGACATCCACTCACTGAAGATGTATGGGAACTGTATAACATCAATGAAGACTACAGCCAGGCTAATAATCTTGCAGCTAAAGATCCTGCCAAGCTAGAGGAACTTAAGAAGAAGTTTCTGGAAGAAGCAGTGAAATACAATGTGCTGCCGATAGATGACCGCACCATTGAACGTTTTGATCCATCCATTGCAGGAAGACCTGACATTATGAATGGCAAAACGAAATTGGAATTGTATGATGGTGCCAAGGGTATGCCTGAAAATGCATTTATAAACGTAAAGAACAAATCCTTTTCCATTACGGCAGAAGTGGATGTTCCCGCTAATGCCACTGGGGTGATCCTTTGCCAGGGTGGAGATTTTGGGGGATGGACATTCTATATGATGTCAGGCAAGCCATTCTTCACTTACAATTTTGTGGGGATGCAGAACTTCACTGTGACCTCAACTCCTAAAGTATCCCCAGGTAAGCACGTGTTGAAGTTTGACTTGGCCTATGATGGTGGCCGTGGCGGCGGCGGAATGGGAACCATTTCTCTCGATGGCAATAAAATTGGCGAAGGCAGAATTGAGAAAACCAACTATAACACATTTGGTATCGATGAATCTGCAGATGTGGGTGAAGACATGAACACACCAGTATTTAAAGGATACCATAAGAAAGATAAGTTCACTGGCAAAATCGGCAAAGTGACAGTGGAAACCTTTCCGAAAAAAGTAGGTTAAATTCCCAAAAACAATTAACATGAAAATCATCCATCGCGTTGCAGTTGTGCTGGTCTGCACCTTAGTCTTGGTCAGCAGTTGTAATCAAAGCGCATCGGAAAAAGATTCGGCAGAAAAACAGGAATCCAACCAGATTCCAAAACCTGACCCTGCATTCAAAGGTAAAATTGCCGAAGGTGTCAATGAATCCACACCTGATTTTCCTATGCCATTGAAAGCCCCGGCAGGAGCACCCAATGTTATGATCATTCTATTGGATGATGTTGGCTTCGGTATGGCCAGTACTTTTGGCGGACCTGTTCCTACGCCTAACTTCGACAGGCTTGCGGCGAATGGATTAAAGTATAATCAATTTCATACTACAGCGCTTTGTAGCCCCACCAGAGGCGCGCTGCTCGCTGGTCGCAACCACCATTCCATCGGTACAGGTGTGATCATTGAAATGGGTACGGGTTATCCTGGTTATACAGG
>JBKCVJ010000092.1:0-5179 GCA_046317915.1 Sphingobacteriales bacterium | reverse complement strand
AGCAGTTCGTGTGTGTACTGATACCTTCCTTCAGATCTTTTGGCGATGGTGCAATTGCCAATAGCATCTTCAAGGCTTCCTGGAATTCCCGTGATGTCCTGTTCGCCGGTATGGTCAAGCGTGATGTGACCAAGGTGTCCGCCTTTCTGAAATGCACCGGTATAAATTTTCCCATCAATCAATATCGCACCACCCACACCTTTGCCGAGGGTCAGCATGATCGCATGCTGAATGCCTTTAGCCGTGCCGAATCTCGCTTCTGCGGCCATCGCAGCAATGGCGTCATTGGCCACCCAGGTAGGTGTGCCAAACACATCGGACCAGATCATTCCTTCTAACCCTTGCAACCTGCCGGGCATGAACTGAATACAATTGTTTTGGGCCGATGGGATCCCCGGTGCGGATATGCCAATCAAAGGACTACCGGTAACGGATAGTCGAAGTCCGCCAACCGTTGTTTCAATCGCCTGTTTCCAGTTGTTATCTTCAATATTTGTGTATTGCTGGTGCAGGATCTTGCCCGCGGCATCCACCACCACACCTTTTACCCTGGTACCGCCAAGGTCTATTCCGATGGCTTGTTGGTTATGCATATTGACCCTCCGATACGGTCCACCCGCCATCCACAGCAATAACCTGTCCGGTGACCAGCGCGGAGCGGTCAGACAAAAGGTAGACGGCAGTATCGGCGAGATCAATTGCTTTTGGTGCGACGCCCTTGCGAAGGGGCTGTTTTGTAGCGATGAAATCCAGGATCTGCTGATCATGGAATGCACGCTGCGACATCGGTGTTTCCACGAGACCGGGCGCAATTACGTTGATGCGGATATCAAGGTTTGCATAATAGGATGCCAGCGATTTTGAAAAGCCGATGATGCCGGCCTTGGCAGCAGCATACGCATGCGTAGCAAAATGTTTCGGGGAAGGGGAGAAGCCGAGTACGGAAGACATATTCAGGATCACCCCGGATTGCTGGTGCTCCATGAAATAGTTCACCGCTGCGCGGTTGGAAAGCATAACTGAATCGAGGTTCCAGTGAAGGGTCTTCATCCATCCTTCCTCTGTCATCTGGTGCAGGGGCCCATCGCCAAATCTACGTCCGCTGCCCCCCGCCACATGGTAGAGCCCGTGAAAACCGCCGAAGGATTCTGCGGCCTTGGCGATAGCATGCACGGCGGTATCCGGAGCCGTGGCATCGCCCATCAGCGCCAGTCCATTGCTTCCAAGGACATCCCGGGCAGAATGGATCTTGTCATCATCCCTGCCAACCACCACCACTTTCGCGCCTTCTTCCACACTACGGATTGCGGCTGCCAATCCAAGTCCTGAACTGCCGCCTATGATTACCAATACTTTTCCTTTGAGCCAACCATTTATCATTCAACAAACATGAGGATAGGAAATTACAATTTTTTGTTACATTTCAGTTGATACAATATTCGGCGGTAATTTGAAATCCGATTTCGTCAAGTAACTTGCTCCTTCATGAATACATGCTTGCCCAAGGTGTCCAGGTTTGGTTTCTTGGTTTTTTTGTCTGCTGTTCTTTTGCTGGGATCCTGTGATCAAAAGCCGTCTAAACCAAAGGCGGAGAAAAAAGTCATCGTGCAGGAACCCGAACGGCTGGAGCCGTCCGTTGTGGAACAGATCGGCGTGTTGGTCAACAATGCAGCGGATAATGAAGGATTGATGGATGATTCTATTCGCATCCACAACCCAGCACCGGTAGCCGCTTTCTTCAAGGCAAAATCCAATCAACGGATCTGGAGTAAAGATAAGCAGTGGCTGCCGGTGGCAGACAGTATGCTGGCCATGATCAGCAATGCAGAATATTACGGATTGTTTCCGGAGGATTATCACCAGCCCTATCTGGCCAATGTGTTCAGCCTAATGCGGGACAGTATCAAGCAAAGGGATGCTGCGTTGTGGGCGCGTGGTGAAGTATTGCTTTCCGATGCTGTTGTAACGATGGCGAGGCATTTGAAATGGGGACGTCTTGGCAGGGATAGTTCAACCCTTCGCAAAGACTCTGTATTTGCCCAATCATTTTACGATGGCATTCTTACCGAAATGTTTCAGTCCGGATCGCCGAGATCAGTGCTGGAGAAACTCGAACCCAGTCACCAGGGTTACCAGGCACTGAAGGCTGCTATTCCTCTTTTTTTGGATTCCATGGATCGGACACGATATACCTATGTAGAGCACCCTTTCAAGGATTCCCTCGCGTATGTGAAGCAATTACAGGCCAGGCTTTTTGAAGAGTCCTACATCACATTCAATACCCGGATGCCGGACACGATTGAACTTGCCGCAGCAGTGAAGCGCGCACAAGTGGCCCGCGGATTGAAGGTAGATGGCAAGGCCGGGCCCCAACTCATCGGTTCCCTCAATAATACGGGTCTGGAAAAGTTTAAGCGCATCGCCATCAACCTTGACCGGTTCAAAACCCAGTTGCCAGACTCCATGCCCACCAACTACATTTTTGTTAACCTTCCTTCATTTAAACTCCAGGTGGTGGATTCAGGTGAAGTGGTGCTGGAATCCAAAGTGATCGTGGGCCAGCCCCGCACCCGGACCCCTGTTTTAAACAGTGCGGTTGTAAACTTCATCACTTTCCCCCAATGGACGGTTCCCTACAGCATCATATTTAAGGAGATGTTGCCCAAGATCCAGAAGGACATCAAATACCTCGATAAAGAGAAGCTGATGGTGGTGGATAAGTATGACAGTGTGATTGATCCGGCTACCGTTGATTGGAAGCAACTGAGTAAAACCAACTTCCCTTACCTGCTACGGCAGCGCCAGGGGGACGATAATTCCCTGGGTGTCATCAAGTTCAATTTCTCCAACAAGTTTGACGTATACATGCATGATACCAATGCAAGGGGGATGTTCTCCCGCAGCAGCAGGGCCCTGAGCCATGGTTGTGTGAGGGTGCAATCCTGGGATACCCTGGCCCGGTTCCTCCTGGCCCGGGATACGGCCAATGTGAAGGTGGATACGGTGAAAGCCTGGATGGCCCGGCAGGAAAAACATATGGTCCCCCTCAAGAAAAGGGTGCCAGTATATTTAAGATATTTCACATGTGAGGTTGGGGAAGACGGCAGGATCCGGTTTTTTGAGGATATATATGGCGATGATAAGTTGTTGAGGATGAAGTACTTAGCTAAAAAGTAAACAATTTTTAGCTCTTTTTCCGGTTTTTGGGCTGGTTTTTGCAGTTCTTAGGCAGCCAGGCAAGTGCGTTTTGACCCGAGGAAATGGCTTATGACCCAAAAACTGTGATGATGAAGTACATTTTTACATTATGGATCTCGATGATGGCCCTTTTGTCAGGTGCTTTTGCGCAGGATAATTCGGCTTCTTACGTGAGTGCATATGGACCTGTGAATACCCGGAACGGTAAACCATCGAAGATCCAATACGGCACTGCGAGCTACTACCACGATAAATTTGAGGGTAGAAAAACAGCAAATGGTGAGATTTTCACCCAGAAAGGCATGACCTGTGCCCACAATACACTGCCTCTTGGCACCTGGATCCGTGTTACTAATTTAAGTAGTAAGAAAACGGTTGTAGTACGGGTGACCGATCGGCTCCATCGCAAAAATCCCCGTTTGGTGGATCTTTCAAAGGCTGCTGCCAAAAAACTGGCCTACACCGGGCATGGCCTCACAAAAGTGAAGGTGGAAGTGCTCGGGAAAAATCCTCCTGAAACGGTGGCTAAAAAATAATTTTTACGCTTCGCACGGTAGGGTATAATTTTGCGCTCAATTCAGCAAACTGCCGTTTATGAAAAAATTCATTTTAGGATTTTTAGCCTTGTGTCCTGTGTTGTTCTCCATGGGTCAGGATGTGCTTCTTCCGAAGCCCTCTTATAAGAAGAATCACACGCTTGGCGTGCATTTTACATTACATGATTTCCAGACTGCTGCCGAAATCAAGCAAAATGGACTTAGTGAAGTATTAGAAGCGGGTCAATGGTATAAAACCGGAAGGATGAATCCCGGATTGGCGGTCTCTTATTCTAAGGGTCTGACTGAGAATATCGATTTCATGGGTCGCCTGGGTGGATCACTTTTGAAGTATCCTATTCCCAACAAGCCAACTGCTACCAACGACAAACTTCTCCTTGAAGCAGATGCCAACATCAACGTAAAATTGTTGAGTGACCGTTACTGGGTATCTCCATTCATTAGCGCTGGTTTTGGTGCAAGTGTGTGGAACGGATATTTTGGTGCGTATATCCCAACTGGTCTTGGCTTACAAGTAAACTTCTTCCAGGAAACATTCCTGTTTGTACAGGCACAATATCGTGTTCCTGTTACTTCAGGAACAACTGCCCGCCACCTTTTCTACAGCTTTGGTATTGCAGGTAACATCGGTAAGAAAAAAGAACCTGTGGTATTGGCACCTCCTCCGCCACCACCACCTCCTGCTGATACAGACAACGACGGCATCATCGATTCACTCGATGCTTGTCCTACCGTTCCTGGTCTGGCGAAATACAAAGGTTGCCCCATCCCAGATACAGATAAAGATGGCATCAATGATGAAGAAGATAAATGCCCCACTGTACCAGGCTTGGCGAAGTTCCAGGGCTGCCCAGACAGGGATGGTGATGGTATCCAGGATTCAGAAGACAAGTGTCCTGATGTAGCTGGCCTCGCCCGCTACCAGGGATGTCCGATTCCTGATACGGATAATGATGGTGTGAACGATGAAGAAGATAAGTGCCCAACGATCCCAGGTGTTGCTGAGAACTTCGGCTGTCCCAAGATCGACTTCAATGCTTCTGCCGTTCAGTTTGTAACGGGTTCTTGCAACCTGACCACAGGTGCGAAGACTGAGCTGAACAAGTTGGTGAAGATCCTGAACCAGACTTATCCGGATATCAAGATCACAATTGAAGGTCATACCGACGCTACAGGTAAGCCAGACAAGAACCAGACGCTTTCTGAGTGCCGTGCAAACGCAGTAAAAACTTACCTGGTGAGCAAGAAAGTTGCCGGTGAAAGGCTGAGCACTTCTGGCTTTGGTCAGGATAAGCCGATTGCTGATAACACTACTAAAGAAGGCAAGGCGAAGAATAGGCGCGTTGAGTTTAAAGTGAGTCAATAGGCATTTGGCAATAGTCATTATAAAAAAATCCCCGGTGCGGTTGCATCGGGGATTTTTT
>JBKCVJ010000091.1:0-11567 GCA_046317915.1 Sphingobacteriales bacterium | reverse complement strand
AGTTGGGTAAATATCGGCTGTCCGGAGAAAAAACTACTTTTGCCCATGTCAAGGTTTTTTGTGTGGTAACTCAAAACTATGACAAGAAAGGAGGCCAAAAGCCTCCTTCATTTTAAAGTTTTACCGGACAACAGTGATTGTCTAATTGTCTAATTGCTTACTTAAATCTAAACGCATAGCTGATCATCAACTGAAAACTCGTGGCTGTCAACTTGCCCGTTTGCCGATCACCCTGTAGGTAGTTGCCTTCTGTGGGGTCATCAAAACTATAGGGTTGCTTTGCATCGTCCTTACCACCAAAACTGTAACGAAGACCAAACACCCAATCGCTCCTTCCAATGCTTTGTGAAATGCCCATGCCAACATGCACATAATCCCAGTTCTTCACAGTAAGGTAATTGCCTTTGTAACTGCTGTCTATATTGGAGAAATGTTTATCTGTGTGTACAGAAAACAACATGTGCCTGTTGGGCTTGAACTCCCAATCCGCACCCAGCGAACCGTTGATCACCCGCTGGTTGCCGGCTGCCACCCGCATGGCGTTACTGGAAAATAAAACATTAGAATCCGTGGCCGGCTGGATGAAATCAACAGGGCCCGGATCCATGATACTGTAGTTTTTAACCGCACTGTAGTAATTGATAGCGGTGTACATCCGAACTGAGCCAAATGGTCTCGATACGCCAAGACTGATGGCAAGTGGATGCTGGTATTTCGCTTTAACCTCTTCCACGTACCCGTTGGCATAATAATCACGCCTGGGGCTGCCCGGCTTCGCTCTGGCATTGGTCAGCTGCCCTTTCGCATAAACATTGCCATTACCCATGATGCCCAATGACGGAAGCATCGCGGTTACGCCAATATCCCATTTACTGAGGTTCCAGGCAATGCCCACCCTCGTTTGTGCCATCACTTTATAGTAACTCGCATTAAAATCCCTCGTGAGCGTTAATCCGGTCATGGTGGCTCCGGAATTCGCAAACGGCAAAGCACTCGCCCCAAAACGGGTGTCATACTCCTCGGAACGATACGTGAAATACTGGGATACCCCAAAAGCAAAATGCTCACTGAGGTTCCACCCCAGACCCAATACCGCTGTAACTTCGTCCACATCGTGCGACAAATTATACTGCGCCAGGTAGCTTTCGTTGCCAGGGCTTTCCACATCATTGATCACATTGGTGGTGTAATTGGTCCGATCTGCAAACCGGAGTTTGTCGTTCATCCGGTGATAAATACCGTAACCCAGCACCCAATCCCTTTCTTTAGCTTTCGGCTTGATTACCCCTGCCGCCATATTGGGCAGCACGGTGAGGTTCCCGTAACGGATATCAAAACCCTGGCCCAGGCCATTGTCAAACTTGATGGTGCTGGTGCCTACGGCTGTGGTATTGAAGGTGAAGCTTGAATTATTGGCAAATGACAGGGTGGCGGGGTTGATGATAACGGCACTCTGGTCCTCGAAACGGGAAATTCCGGCATTGGCCAGAATGGAATTCCTCGATCCCATCCGTAAAAATTCATAGTGGTTATCTTGCGCGTTGGCCTGGAATGCCAAGGCCAAAAGAAGCGTTAAGGTGCTGATTTTTCGCATAAATAAAGTTATTACCAATAGATGTATCGGCTTGCAGTAAATACTATGAACTTGGTTTGTATTCATAATTCGAGACAAATATCCATAGCCTGACTTCGCTTAAGACAGCACCAATCAATGTAACCGTTAATTAACCTATCCCAATTGGCAATTGCCGCACTGCCGCACTGCCACACTGCCACATTACTCAAGTGCCTATATTTGCACTCTATGACTCCCAGACGTTATCTGATCACCTCGGCCCTACCCTATGCCAACGGACTCAAACACATTGGCCACCTTGCCGGAGCATATCTTCCGGCGGATACCTACGTACGCTTTCTCCGGGCCAACAAACGTGACGTTGTTTTTGTGTGCGGCAGCGATGAACATGGCACAGCTATCCCCATCCAGGCCATGAAAGAAGGAACCACTCCGCAGGCGATCATCGATAAATACCATGGGATCATCAAACAGAATTTTGAAGATCTCTCGATCTCTTTCGATATCTACGATCGTACCTCCTCTCCCGTGCACCATGAAACCTCTAGTGAGTTCTTTACCTATCTGAATGACAGAAATGAACTTACTACACAGGCCTCTGAACAATATTATGACGAGGAAGCCAAGACTTTCCTCGCAGACCGGTTCATCAAAGGCACCTGCCCCAACTGCGGATATGATAGCGCTTATGGCGACCAGTGTGAGAGATGTGGTAAGAGCCTGAGTCCGGATGAATTGATCAATCCGGTGAGTACGCTCAGTGGAAATTCACCGGTGAAAAAACCAACCCGGCACTGGTACCTGCCGTTAGATAAACATGAGCAGTTCTTAAGGGAGTGGATCCTTGAAGGCCATGCAGATGATTGGAAAACCAACGTGCTCGGCCAGTGTAAGAGTTGGATCGATGGGGGTTTGCAGCCAAGGGCGGTTACGCGTGACCTCGACTGGGGTGTAAAAGTACCCCTGCAAGAAGCCGCAGGAAAGGTGTTATATGTATGGTTTGATGCACCCATCGGTTATATCAGCGCCACCAAACAGTGGGCCATGAACAAAGGTGTGGACTGGGAACCCTACTGGTATGATAAAGAAACCAAACTCGTGCACTTCATCGGCAAAGACAATATTGTATTTCACTGCCTGATCTTTCCAACCATGTTGAACCTGCATGGCTTCATCTTGCCGGACAATGTGCCGTCGAATGAATTTATGAACCTGGAAGGCGACAAGATGAGTACCTCGAGGAACTGGAAAATCGATATGCAGGATTATATCGATGATTTTGTGAAGAAAGAAAATGGCGGTCCGCAGGCAGTAGATATGCTTCGCTATTATCTCACGCAGATTGCTCCGGAAACCAAGGATAGTGAATTCACCTGGAAAGGATTCCAGGATGCCGTCAATAGTGAACTAGTAGCCGTTTTTGGCAACTATGTGAACCGGACCTGGGTGTTGATGCATAAACTCTGTGGGGGCAAGGTTCCAAGGCTGCATGAATCCCAACTGGATGATGCAGACCGCCAGATGCTCGCACAGTTTAAACTGACAGCAAATGACATCGCTGATGATATAGAGCATTACCGTTTCAGGGACGGCCTGTTTAAAGTGATCGACCTCGCCAGAAAAGGCAACAAGTACATGCAGGATAAAGAACCATGGATCAAGGCCCGGCAGGTGGATGCAGCGGGAGTGGTTACGGAAGCGGCCCAACAGCAAATAGATAATTGCCTGCACCTTTGTTTACAGTGTTGTGCCAACCTTGCCATCATGATCAATCCATACCTCCCGAATACGGCAGCCAAGATGCTGAACATGATGAAGGTGGTGGACAAGATGCTGGATTGGGAAAATGCTGGAAAGACCAAACTGCTCAGTGTTGGCTACAGTCTCCGAGCGCCAGAATTGCTTTTCCGGAAGATTGATGACAGTGAAGTGGCGGCACAGGTTGAAAAACTGCAGAAAGGAAAGATAGAAGCAGCAGTGGCTCAGGAAACAACGCTTTCTGCTGCACCCGTTTTTGCAGAAGAAAAACCAGAAATCATTTATGATGACTTTGCCAAACTTGATTTGCGCGTAGGCAAAGTATTGCACGCAGAGAAAGTTGAAAAAGCCGATAAACTCCTTAAGCTGGAAGTTGACCTGGGTTATGAAAAAAGAACTGTGGTCTCTGGCATTGCCATGCATTATACACCTGAACAAATCATTGGCAAACAAGTGGTGGTGGTAGCCAATCTTGCGCCAAGGAAAATGAGGGGTATTGAGTCCCGGGGGATGATCCTGATGGCCGAAGATGCGGGCGGAAAGCTGCACTTCATCAATCCGGAAGAAGAACCTAATCCCGGTTCAACAGTAAGTTAGGCATTGGGCACTAGGAGGATTGAGGGAGTTGTTGTAGTTTGTTCCATTCCTTCACCTAAACTCTTCAACATGACCAAACTTTCTGCCATTGTACTGCTGCTTTTTGTAGTGGCTTGCAACACTCCGTCTAACGAAGTTATCCCTGTGGCCGATAAACCAGTAGAAGTCAAAAAACACGATTACGGCGTAAAATTCTCCTACTCATCTGACCTCAGTCTGGGCGATCCTGCACTGGCAGATAAGGTGATATCGATGTGGAAACACTATGATGCCAATACCATAGACAGCACACGTTCTTCTTTTGCTGATTCCGTGTTCAGCGATATGCCAGGATATGCTGCCAAACTACAGGTAGACACTATGATCAAAGAGATCAAGGCTTCCCGGGCGGAGTACAGCGCCTGCAACACCAGTTTTGACGCCATTCTTACTACAAAAGCCCAGGGAAAAGATGAAACCGTAGTGGCCATCTGGGGTGTTGAAACAGCCACCAAAGCGGGCAAAACCACTAAGCGCGACCTTCATGAGCTCTGGGGTTTTAATAAAGAAGGGAAGGTTACCCGGATTAAGCAGTATGAATTGAAAAGATAGCAATTGCCAATTGTTAGTTTTTTGTATTTTCGTTGAACAATAGTTGTTTAACTAACTAATTCAACGGCTTTACATATGAAAAGAACGATCAGGAAGGTTGCGGTGTTGGGTTCCGGCGTAATGGGATCCAGGATTGCCTGCCATTTCGCGGGCATCGGTATACAGGTTCTACTGTTGGACATCGTGCCCAACGAAGCAAAAGAAAGCAAAGACCTCAAGGCAAGGAACAAACTTGTCAACGATGCCCTTCAGGCAGCATTGAAAAGCAATCCTTCCCCCGTTTACACCAAGGATGTTGTAAAGAAGATCGCTACAGGCAATTTTGATGATAATATGCAGGAAATTGCCCATTACGATTGGGTCATTGAGGTAGTGGTGGAGCGGCTTGACATTAAGAAGCTGGTGTTTGAGCAGGTGGAGAAGTATCGCAAGCCAGGGACACTGATCACGTCCAATACTTCCGGTATTCCCATTCACATGATGGCCGAAGGAAGAAGTGAAGATTTTAAAAAACATTTTTGTGGCACGCACTTCTTTAATCCACCGCGGTACCTGCGGTTATTAGAGATCATTCCCACACCACATACTGATCCTGCCATTGTGGATTTCCTGATGCACTATGGTGACCTGTATCTGGGCAAAACAACAGTGCTTTGCAAAGACACTCCGGCATTCATCGCCAACAGGATTGGTGTATATGGCATCATGGCGATCTTCGGACTGGTTGATAAAATGGGCCTTACCATTGACGAAGTAGATGCCTTGACGGGCCCTATCATCGGCAGACCAAAATCTGCTACTTTCCGTACAGCGGATGTAGTAGGTATTGATACGATGGTTAAAGTAGCGAAGGGCGTTTATGATAATTGTCCAACGGACGAAGCGCGCAATGCATTTGTGGTACCGGCTTGGTTGCAGAAGATGGTAGACAACAACTGGCTGGGGGACAAATCAGGACAGGGCTTTTTCAAAAAAGTCAAGAAGGGAAAAGAGAGTGAGATCCTCACCTTGAACCTGCAAACCATGGAATATGGGCCGCGCAACAAACCGAAGTTCGCATCGATGGAAGCGGCTAAACAACTTGAAGATCTTAAACAACGGATCAAAGCATTATGCCAGGGTGGTGATAAGGCGGGTGAATTTTACCGTCATTTTCACTACGGCCTGTTTTCGTATATCAGTCACCGTTATCCCGAGATCTCTGATGAACTGTATCGTGTGGATGACGCTATGATGGCGGGTTTTGGCTGGGAGATCGGTGCATATGAAAGCTGGGATGTGTTGGGTGTTCCGAAGACTGCAGAAGCGATGAAGAAAGCAGGGTATACCGTGGCACCATGGGTGGATGAAATGATTGCTAAAGGCAATACTTCTTTTTACAAAGTAGAAAATGGTGTAAGGGTTTGTTACTCCCCTTCAACGGGCACCTATGTAAGCACGGTTGCAAAAGGACAAGAATCGGCCTTCATTGTGATGAAAAACGTTGCAGGACAAAGCGTATGGAAAAACAGTGCCTGCAACACCTATCACCTTGGTGATGATGTGCTTGGCTTGGAATGGAATACGAAGATGGGCAGTATTGGTGGCGAAGTGCTGGAAGGCATCCAGAAATCAATTGCATTGGCCGAAGAAAAATATAAGGGTCTGGTTATAGCCAACGATACCCAGAATTTCTCAGCGGGTGCAAACGTGGGTATGATTTTCATGCTGGCGATTGAGCAGGAATTCGATGAGCTAGACATGGCCATCCGCATGTTCCAGAACACCATGACAAGGGCCCGTTTTTCATCTGTACCAGTAGTTGTGGCGCCACACGCGCTCGCCCTGGGTGGCGCTTGTGAATTGAGTTTGCACGCGGACAAAGTTTGTGCATCGGCTGAAACATATATCGGCCTTGTAGAACTGGGTGTGGGTCTGATCCCTGGCGGTGGTGGTACCAAGGAATTTGTACTCCGCGCTGCTGATGAAATGCACGAGGATGAACCCGATACCATTACCCTTAAGAATCGCTTTCTCACCATTGCCACGGCGAAAGTGGCCACCTCTGCCAAAGAAGGCTTTGAACTGGGCATTCTTCGAAAGGGATTGGATGAAGTGGTGATGAACCAGGGTCGTAGAATTTCAGAAGCTAAGAAATCCGTTGTTGAAATTTATGATAGCGGCTATGTGATGCCAAGCCAGCGTACAGACGTGAAGGTATTGGGCAGATCAGCACTAGGTGCACTGTATGCAGGTATTAACGGGATGTGGCGCGCAGGCTATGCAACGGATCATGATTCCCTGGTAGCACGCAAACTTGCCTACGTGATGTGTGGTGGTGACCTTAGTGAACCAAGCCTGGTGTCAGAGCAATACCTGCTTGACCTGGAGCGCGAAGCATTCCTCTCGCTCTGTGGTGAGCGTAAAACATTGGAGCGCATCCAGTCTGTGCTGAAGGGCGGGAAACCCGTCAGGAACTAATCTGGCAATTGACAATTAACAAATAACAATTGGCAATTGGCACTAGTATCTAAAGACTAGTGCCAATTGTTATTTGTTAATTGTCAATTGCTAATTGTTAACCCTACGGTGATTTATACCCAAAAACATTCGATTCTCCCCTCCCGGCTATCACCACTGGAAACCACTCCAAACCGTTCCTCAACCACTGGCATAAACTCGGTTTCCAGACGCATATTTTATACTACATTGTTCTCTCATCTGAATGTTATGGATGTATTGAAGCTTTCCGGAATTGAAAAATCCTATGGCAGGTTGAGAGCGCTGAAAGGCGTGAGTTTCGATGTGCCGCAAGGATCCGTCTTTGGTATTCTTGGCCCCAACGGATCAGGCAAAACCACTTTGTTGAGTATCATCCTTGATGTGCTCTCGGCAGACAAAGGCAACTATGCATGGTTTGGGAAACCAGGTACGCCCGAGATGCGCAAACAGATTGGGTCACTACTGGAAACGCCCAATTTCTATCACTACCTCTCTGCAGTCAACAACCTCAAAGTAACACAAAGCATCAGTGAAAGGGGGAACAGACAGGACATCGATGAAGTACTTCGAAAAGTAAATCTTTACGAACGAAGGAACAGCCGGTTCTCCACCTATAGCCTGGGTATGAAACAGCGGCTCGCTATTGCCGCGGCCTTGCTGGGCGCACCTAAAGTGATGGTACTGGATGAACCCACCAATGGCCTTGATCCGGTGGGCATCGCCGAGATAAGAGCGCTGATCCTTCAACTACAGAAAGAAGGATTCACCATCATCATTGCCAGTCACCTGCTTGACGAAATAGAAAAAGTCTGTACGCATGTGGCCATCCTGAAAACCGGCGAATTGCTCGTATCCGGACCAGTGGATGAAGTATTGACCGATGAAGATGTGGTGGAAATCAGTGCTGGAGACATCCCTAAGCTGACACAAGTGGTTGATCAATTACCAGGTATCAGCAGCTGGAAACAAGACGGCCAGCAATTGCACCTGTTCTTTACCAAAGGAAGCGCCGATATGGAAAACATCAATCGCTACTTTTTTGAACAGGGGGTTGTACTGCAGCATCTGCAGATTCGGAAAAAAAGACTCGAAGCTAAATTCTTTGAACTTACAGGCAACTAACATGAAGATCTTATATACAGAGTGGCTTAAAATCAAGAACTACTGGGCGTTCTGGCTCGTCATGCTGATGACCACACTTGCCTACCCCGGCGTCAATTATTTGTTCTGGCGCCAATACAATGAGCTGCTTACCCGTAAAGATGCTACCGGCGCAGTAGTGAAAATGTTGGTAGGCAATCCATTTACCCTGCCGGAAACATTTCACACGACTGCTTTTTTCAGCTCGGTCTTCGTCTTTATCCCTGCCATTGTGATCATCATGCTGGTGACCAATGAATTTACCTACAAGACCAGCCGGCAAAACATCATAGACGGATGGTCCAGAGAAAAATTCCTGTTGGGAAAATTCTTTGATGTGGTCATTATCACAGCATTGGTCACGCTTCTATATGCAGTATTTGCATTGATCATCGGTAATCTGGCCACCAAGGAGGCTGTTGCCAACCCTTGGGCCAAAACATACTACATCGGACTCTTTGCCTTACAGACTTTTTCGCAATTGTCGTTTGCATTCATGGTGGGCTTTCTCATACGAAGATCCTTCATTGCGCTGGGTGCGTTTGTATTCTATTTTATCATTCTGGAAAACGTAGTATCCAGCTATGCCCTTTATAAAAAATGGGCCTTTGGAAAATATCTCCCGTTGGAGATCTCAGACCGCATCATTCCTGCACCAGCCTTCATGGCACGATTTGGTGAAACGGAATACAAAACCAAGCTTGCGGAGATCCCTCAATTCTTCTGGCTCACCATTCTTGTCACACTGGTGATCTGGGGCATATGCTTTTATGTAAACAAGAAAAGAGATCTTTAATATGAAATACATTTTGATCTTCGCGCTGCTAACTTCCAACTTCAGCCTTTTAAGCGCGCAGCCCCTTGAAACCATTATCAAATCCCAGACCATTCAAATGGGTAAAGCGATGGTTGTTGGTGATACCAAAACCTTTTCAAATTTCATGTTGCCGGAACTCATGGCTGCTGGCGGAGGAGGGGAAAGAGCGATGCAGCAGATGGACAGCGCCATCAATCTGTTCAAGCAATTCGGGGGGCCAGGTCTCGAGAATCACTTATGGTCAACCAGCCAAAGTAGTAAAATATAAAAAGGAACTACAGACCCACCTCCCTCAAACCACGGAACTTACTTCTGATATTGCAGATGTAAGCTTTACATCCAGCATTGTAGCCATTTCCAGGGATAACGGCAAAAATTGGTATTTCTATGACGCCAATATGATGAAAGCGCAAAACATCAAGGATAAGCTTCCTGCCCTTAGTCCCGATATCAAAATTCCGCCGGGAGAAAAACCAAAGATCATCATGAAAACCGATCCCCCAGTTAAGACAGAGGGTAGTGAATGATCTAACGCTGATTATCTTCATTAGGCTTAATACTGTCCAGAATACAAATACAAACGGAGCACCTTTTTGTTACATGGCAAAAAATGTCAATGAAATCAATATGAAACACCTATTCAATATTTTTTTTGCAACAATGCTAATAGCGGTTAGCGCATGTAACTCTCAAAGACTTGTGCAAAGTATTGATGATATGGGAAAACTAGAAAACAATAAAAGAGAGTTTATCGGTCATCCATTACATAAATTACTATCACAAGTAAAACCGAAAATTATGTTTGTCTCCGGAAATCCAGAAAACAAATCAAGTCATCGAACAGGAGGTACACATTTGACATTTTATTTCGTTAGTCGTCAAGTTGGCAGGGAAAGAATTAATGCAAGTGATACACCGACACATGTGATGATCAATTTTCAGTTAGAGCAAAATAATACCAGGAAGCCGCTGCCAAAAGAAGGTCTTGCCAGATGGACAAAAAAAGAGTCAAAAGAATATGGAGATATGATTGTTCAAAACATTTATGTCAGTGGCAAAAACTAAAATTTCTATAGGAGAACAAACAAGCAACCTGGCATTGGGCTGCCACCTGCACAACCAAAGGTTGTCATGAAGTTGGATCTGCCGCCGAAGGAAGGTGGGCCGGACTAAATACAGCCCAAAAACACACTCTTCACCTCGATTCCGCCATTCATCCTTTTAACAATTCTGGTTGGGAGATTTTGGATAAATTCCAGCCTCAATTTTCCGGACATGAAGCAATTTTTCTGTGCATTATTGGTGTTGACGGCAGTGCAGGTCACGGCACAACCCAGACTTCCCCAAAACTACTACTGGCAAAAACTGGACAACGGTCTTGAAGTAGTGGTGATCGAAAACAACAAAGTTCCCCTGGCAACCATCGAGATTGCCGTTAAGAATGGAGCGTTCACTGAAGGCGCTGAATACAGCGGCCTCTCGCACCTTTTTGAACACATGTTTTTCAAAGCAAACAAAGACTATCCTGACCAGGAGAAATTCATCAACCGCACCAACGAGTTGGGCATGATTTGGAATGGAACAACTGGTGAAGAAAGGGTCAATTATTTCTTCACTTTCAATACAGATAGCTTGAAAGCTGGTCTGAATTTCATGAATGCGGCCATCCGTTTTCCCATCTATCGTAAAGAAGATATGGTGAAAGAGAATCCCGTGGTGGATGGTGAATTCCAACGTGCCGAAAGCAATCCCCAGTTTCTCCTGTGGTTTGAAATGCAGAAAAGAATGTAGGGCGATCTGGTTACCCGCAAGAATCCCATCGGAGACCATGACATCATCAATACCGCCACACCAGAAAAGATGATGATCATCAAAGACAAATATTACCATCCCAACAATTCGTTGTTGGTCATTTGTGGCGATGTAAAACACGAAGCCACTTTTGCCATGGTTAAACAGATCTTTGGCGATTGGAAGCACAGCGGTTTTGACCCTCACCAGAAATATCCCATCCCGGAATTCAAACCCTTGCAGGCTGCGGACTATTTTATCAAGGAGAGCTCCATCGCCTCTACACCGTTTGTGTTCTATGAATGGCAAGGACCTGATACCCGTAACGATTCTGCTGCCACCATCGCTGCAGATGTGTTCAGTACCATCCTTGGCCTGAACTCGTCTAAATGGAAGCAGGCCTTGATCGACAAAGGCCTTACCTCAGCTGCGGAAGCGAGTTACCAGACCCTTCGCTATGTGGGTCCTTTGATGATCTACACCGTTCCCAATCCTGACAAAATGAAGGAGTGTCATGAAGAGCTGATGAAACAGATCGCCATGTGGAGTGATGCCGATTATTTTACCGATGAGCAACTGGAAGATGCCAAAGCCATCCTGCGCCGGAGTTTTATCCGCAGACAGGAAAAACCCTCCTCACTGGCTTCGCAATTGACTTATAACTGGTGCAGTGCATCGTACGAATATTTCACCGATATGGAGGCCAACTACCAAAAGGTAAGCAGGCAGGATATCAAGAATTACATCGATAAATATATCAAAGGCAAACCTTACATCGCCGGCATGGTGCTCAATGCAGAGATGAATAAAAAATAT
>JBKCVJ010000090.1:0-3721 GCA_046317915.1 Sphingobacteriales bacterium | reverse complement strand
TGTTCGCTTTAAGTGTCTGCCACCTCCGCGTCCTGCTAACTGCGACCTGTCTTTCAGTTTATCCCAAATTCCTCTTATGTAATTGCGTCCTTCTTTGCATCTTTACATTTGTAAACAACGAATTGGCATGAAAAAAATATTGAATTTGTTCCTTGCAGTATCCCTGCTGGGCATATCCTGTAAAACACAGAAAGAAATGAGCACAGTTACCTACAGTGGTGGGAGCGAAGATATCTTCCGCTATCAATGGACCCTCAGCGAATTGAACGGTGTGGCACAACCGAACAGCAAAGCCAACCTCGCCTTTTCACCGGGACAGGTGAGCAGGGTGACGGGCAGCACCAGTTGTAACCGACTCAACGGAACTTTTGAGTTGATTGGCGATCATATGATCAAGTTTGGTCCGGCTGCTGTCACAAAGATGGCCTGCATGGATGCGAATGTGGAAGCGCCTTTTCTGAAAGCGATCAATGAAGCTACACATTGGAGCATTGCAGGGAAAGAGATGCGTTTGTACAATGGTACAATGCTATTGGCTAAGTTTAACGGCGCCGATGCACCTGCAGGTATGCCAACAGAACTTACCGGTACCTGGGAACTGGAGTACATCACCGGGCCACGCATTGCTTTTGATGGATTGTATCCTGAAAAGAAGCCCACCATCGTCTTTGACGGAACGAATGATTTTAAAGGCAATACATCCTGCAATGGCATGGGCGGAAAGTTCAATGTGAACGGAGCGACTGCAAAATTCAACGCACCCATCACCACAATGATGGCCTGCCCTGGTGCTGGCGAGCAAACATTCCTGAAAACCCTCGATATGGTTGATGGCTGGGCCGTTGAGGGAGGGAAGTTGGTGTTGAAGAGTAAGGGGGTTGAGATGATGCGGTTTGTCCGTAAATAAAGGAAGAAGATAAAGGGAGAAGTACGAAGCGCGCAACTTCGCACTTCTCCCTTCATCTTCTCCCTTAAAGATAATCCAGAGGGTCATCTACTACTCGGAAATTTTCATGCAAAGACGCCATCAAAAGCATGTCTTCCTCAGTTAATGTAAAATCCAGCGCGCCGAAATTCTCTTCAATCCTCGCAGGGTTGGATGATTTTGGAATGGCAGAGACGCCTAATTGCAGGATCCATCGCAATACCAACTGAGCCTCGGTCTTACCGTATTTTTCTTTTAGCGCTTGCAACAAAGGCGCATCAAACTTCTTTCCTCTTGCGAGTGGCGTATAGGCCTGTAAAGCGATGCCGTCTTTTTGGGTGCGCGATAACAATTCCTTCAGGTATAACCATGGACTGAATTCCACCTGATCCACGGCCGGCATAACATTCCCGTAAGTAGCAAGTTCATCCAGAAAAGGCTCCAGATAATTAGCTACGCCGATGGCCCGCACAAGCTTCTCATCATACAATCTTTCCATCGCCTTCCAGGTCTCTTTGCGGGTCTTTTTAATGGGCCAGTGAAGCAGGTACAGGTCAATATGACCAATATCCAATTTCTTCAAACTCTCTTCAAATGCTAGCAGCGTTTCATGATATCCCTGCTGGTTGTTGTTGACCTTGGTGGTTACGAAGATCTCATGACGCGGAATTCCACTTGCTCTAACACCCATGCCTACCTGCACTTCGTTATTATACATCGAAGCGGTGTCAATCAACCGATACCCGGTTTGCAATGCATGCGTTACTGCCGCTACGGCTTCATCGTTATGCATGTCGTAAACACCCAGGCCGAGGAGGGGCATTTCTATTCCGTTGTTAAGGGTAATATTCATGTATTAAAGTTAAAAGATAAAGGCAGAAGTATAAAGGGGGGTCAGGAAGTGGTGACCAGCGAGTAGTCTTCTTTTTTGCTTGTTTCTTGCTTTGTTTGCACTTTAGACAGAATGGATTCCAGCAGTGGAAGCATATTATTTAAGCCTTTGGTTTTTATAAGGAAATTCCAAACCGGTTCAAACTTTTTCCATCCCCCCGTATAAAAGAAATGCTTTAGTTTATGTTTAAGCGAATCGTGATGAAGGCTTGAGCGAACAATATTATGCCAACTGTAAAAAGATTTATAGGCCCAGTCGTACCCGCTCTTTAGTTCTTCCGCGGTCAATTGTTTTGTCCGGTACACCACATTTCTTGTATCATAAAAGTCCCAGTTTCTAGTTAGGATTCGCCCCTGTTCCTCCATCGTTTTGAACAATCTTGTCCCTGGATAAGGGGTAAGAATATGGTAGGTAGATGTGGTAATGCCGTGATCAATCCCCCAGGCAACGGTTCGTTTGAATACATATTGGTCGTCATCGTCCAATCCAAAAACAAAACTTCCATTGATCATGATGCCGAGATCATGAAGTCTGTTGACAGCTCTTGTGTAATCTTTTTCTAAATTCTGTTTTTTGTTGCTCTGCCATAGGTTAGCCGGCGAAAGGGTTTCGAAACCAACAAACACACTTCTTAAGCCAGCATCAGCTGCTTTTTCAATCAGGTTCCCCCTAAGTATTGAATCGATGGTTGCTGCTCCCTGAAATACCCTGTTCATGCCGCGCATACCTTCAAACAACCCGCTGGCAAATCGCTCATTCCCCAACAAATGATCATCGAGAAAATACAGATGTCTGCCAGGCAGTCGCTCAATTTCAGCAAGCGCTTCATCCACCTGCTGTGTGTAGAAAGTTTTACCACCTTGAAAGAATGCATCCTTGTAACAGAAATCGCAGTGATGTGGACATCCCCTCGTCACAACGATAGAGTTGGGAACGAGGTACCGGTTTCTTTTGATGAGGTCTCTTCTGATTGGTGGGATGTTTGTCAATGTTCTTGTCTGGGATGTATAAACTTTCTGCGGCTCACCTTTGCGAAAGTCTTTGAGGAATCTGGGAAAGCTTTCTTCTCCGGGCCCGAGGAAAATAGAATCGGCATGGGGCTTGGCTTCTTCGGGAAGTGAAGTAACATGGAGACCGCCAAGAATGACATAAGACCCTCTTGAACGGTACATGTCAGCCAATGCGTAAGCGCGATAGGCATTGGTAATATACACTTGAATCACCACAAGATCCGGTGTATCATTCAACGCCAATTGCTCAACATGCTGGTCCTGGATTTCGACTTCATCATCAGTAGATAGATAGGCTGCAAGTGTAGCCAACCCTAGTGGCGGAAAGAGCGAATACTTGATAGGACGCCAAAACGGGCTTTCTGCTTCTGCCAATGCTGGCAGGATCATTTTTACTTTCATACGGTTAGCTTTAAAATTGAAATGGTGTTTTTGCAGGATTGTCCTGCAGGTATGAAAGTAAGGACTACGACTATTTTTAAACTGTTAAAAAAAGTCAGACGACAGGATAACTATGTTGACGGATTTGGTAAAGGCTGAACGGTGAAAACGCAGGTCGCCTGCAACCTGCAACCTGCGAACTGCAGCTCAACCTACCAGTTTTTCAATCCCAACAATTTCTCTCCCAGCTCACTCAACTTCGCCGTTTCATATTTCGTTTTCTCCCATTCCCTCGGATCGCCGGGGAAGGCATAGCCTTCCGGTGCGATGCGGTTGCGCCAGGAGTTCACGCGCCACTCGCGAAGTGCCAGATTGTCTTCCTGCGCGGGCATCATCGAAATATATTGTGCGATGCGCACTTTGTTACCACTGCGGTTGGGCCTGATACCATGCGCCAGCAGGCTGTTGAAGATGAGCAGGTCGCCCTTGTTCATTTTTACTTTCATCATGTCA
>JBKCVJ010000089.1:0-14740 GCA_046317915.1 Sphingobacteriales bacterium | reverse complement strand
TTCTTTTGATTCGGTGCGCGTTAATGTCATTCCACCCATCCCTGCATTTGCCGGAAACGATACCGCCATTGTACTCGGTCAGCCACTTCAGTTGGGAGCAACAGGCGGAAGTGTTTATAATTGGTCGCCACCTATCGGCCTCAGCAATCCGAATATTGCAAACCCCATCGCCATTTTGTCCAACGATATCACCTATTTCGTACGCGTCAGCATTCCCATCGGTTGTTTTGCGTATGATACCATGAGCGTAAAAGTCTTCTTTACAGATCCTGATATTTTTGTGCCCACAGCGTTCACTCCAAATGGAGACGGTAAGAACGATAAACTCAAACCCATTCCGGTTGGTGTGGAGTCCTTGGATTATTTCCGCGTTTATAACCGCTACGGCCAACAGGTGTTCAGCACCGAGGTCATCGGGGAAGGCTGGGATGGCAAGATCAACGGCAAGGAACAGGGTACTACTACCTATGCATGGTATGTGCAGGGAACAGACTATCTTGGCAAACGGATCTTCAAAAAAGGAACCTCCACTTTAATCAGGTAAGATGAACCGAAAAATATTGATCACCGGAGCCAGCTCTGGTTTTGGCAGGGCCATGGCCCATGTATTTGCACAGCATGGCGATGATTGTATCATCACCGGAAGACGTTCAGAAAGGCTCGATGAACTGCAACGAGAGTTGGAACAAAAATTCAATGTAGCTATCCTTCCCTTGTGTTTCGATGTGCAGAACAAAGAAGCGGTGAATAATGCGATCGGGAGCTTACCAGAAGATTGGAAAAACATCGATGTGCTCATCAACAACGCGGGCCTTGCTGCAGGTCGGGATTATTTCGACGAAGCGAGCATGGATGATTGGGAAACGATGATCGATACTAATTTAAAAGGACTGCTGTACGTCACAAAAGCCGTTGTGGGAGGTATGAGATTGAGGGGCAGAGGGCAGATCATTAATATTGGATCCACTGCCGCGAAAGAAGTATATGAAAAAGGAAATGTATACTGCGCCACCAAGGCCGCGGTGGACGCACTGTCCCAATCCATGCGCATCGACCTTCTGCGCCATGGCATTAAAGTGACTGCTATTCACCCGGGTGCGGCAGAAACCGAATTCTCCATGGTGCGTTTCAAAGGCGATGAGGCTCTGGCGAAATCAATCTACCAGGGATTTAAACCGCTGGTTGCAGAAGACGTGGCACAGGTAGCTTATTACTGTACCACACTTCCTGAACACGTGTGTATCAACGACTTAGTTCTTACCTGCACCGCACAGGCGAATTCATTTTACTTCAACAGGAAATAATTCCTGATTGTAGACGTTCTATTTGATTAGCTATTAGCTAGCAGCTAATAGCTATTGAATACAGCTATGAAAAAAACATTGGTTCTCACATCCTTAGTGATCAGTTCCTTCGCCCTGAAGGCGCAGGATGCCTGCAGCAGTAAGCACATCCAGCAACAGGTTGACAGCCTCAAAAAAGTATTTGAGCAGAATGGATTCAAGATCATCCAGGAATCCAGTGTGAACATGGAAAGCGAGCACGAACTGCCCGTCATTGTACCGATGAAAATGGGTACCCCATATCAGGTTATATTTATCGGAGACGCCCAATCGCAATCATATGAAGTGAAGATGTTTGACTTCAATGAAAAGCAAGTCTTTCATTCCCGAAGTAACAACGGCAGCACCAACATCATCAGTTATGCCTACACGCCCCAAATGTCTGAGTATCATCTCATCAGCACATCGCAAACAAACGCCGGCCAGAAGAAAAATCTTTGTGGATACATATTGTTGTTGAAAAAATAAACTTCGCTTCGCTCTAATGTGGCAATTTGCCAATGCGGTAATGCGGCAATTGACGCTTCGCGAGGCATTGTCTAATTATCACATTGTCAACACGAGGGCCGGAGTGAACGTCAGGATATCACATGCGCTACTGCGCAAGTGATATCCTGACGTTCACTCCGGCCCTCGTGTTGACTTGAGGTGCTGCGTTTGAGATATATGGATTCACACGGCGCTGGTCAAAGAAGAACTGCAGGCTCACGCGGTTACTGAGTACATAATCAATGGTTGGGCGGATGGTGATCACTTTCTGGCCGCCGGTGGCAAACGCGTTCGACTGATCAAGTCTTGAATTGGAATTGACATCATCGCGTATACTGAAGTCGATCGCAAAGGTAATATCACTTTCCCCATTGCTCTTCTTACCGATCTTAATATTAAAAGGCAGCTTGCCTCGCTTGCGGTATCGCGCATTGAAAGTTAATTCCGTGGAGCGGACTTCACTGAGTTGATAATCGATCAGGCTTAAGCTCAGTGTCCTCGACTTCCGCCATTCAAAACGGCCAGATATCTGATTAACGGTACTAACATCTATTCCCAACAGCGGACCAAAATTCTCTGAGATACTCAGGTTGGGTACGAGGAAATAAGGAATATAGTTGCCGGATATCGTGTCAATAAAACTCGGATAGCCCAGGAAGAACTGATCCTGGTAAAGAAGTGCGGAGTTGAAACTATTCATCGCCAAGGTGCTGTTATACGCATGGCTGATAGACAGGTTTGAGAATATTTTTCCAATGGCCTTGATCTTCGTTAAGCCATTGTATGTGATCCGCCAGTTGGGTTTGGGGAGGTATCCTGAAAACGGATTAGACTTCACAAAGTTTCCATCACCCGTTCCAATCAGTTTCACGCTATTCGGATCCTTCTTGGTATATGCGGCAATAAAAGAAGGGATCAGCACATCCTGGGCATAACGTCCGTAACCTTCATAATAACCATCGGCACCCACTGTACCACTGTATGGATTAGCCTTTCCGAGTCTCTCAGACAAAATGATCCGGTTATCCTCGAACTGCTTAAAGGTTGCGGAGATATTGTTGGGATCAAACTTGCCGAACAAAGTCTGGAAAGAAATATAACTGATGCTGAAACCACCACCGCTGTATGGATTGAGGTTGGCAAATGCCCCTGTACCTGTCGTATCCTTGAACAATGAATTATAGTTCTTCGAAAATGTTTTCTCCAGGGTAATATCAATCGTAAAGTCTCTGATCGGTTCCACACTGGCATTGATGTTCCAGCGCTGGTCATAGGTCTGCCGGAATAAATTATTCAAGGTAGGATCGTTGGTGATCAACCCTTTTCTTGCAGCGCTCGAAAGCCAGGCACTATCCGGCTGCCTTCCGAAAATAAATCCTAGTCCGGGTTCATTGCTCCTCCAGTTCTGGCCGAGGAACCTCGTTGAATCCATATAACCTGGCAGGAAGGTGGAAGATCCCTCATTGTATGTAGCCCCTACCCGTTTGATGGACGTCAGCAGCTGCGCGAACGTCCGCGCAATACCAGTCAGTTGGGCATCCTGGTTATTTGCTTTTCGTTTAGCCTTGGCCGTGGTGTCATTCTGCATTCCCGGTGGTGGTGGCGGCGGCGTTTGTCCCGGAGGAGTATTCAGCTTCTGCAGCAGCTTTGATTTATTGTACAGCTGCAGCATATTGAATTCCAATGTAGCACCTTTAGCATGCGAATTCTGAATGGAATTACCCAGGCCAATAGCAAGTCTTGAAGCGCCGATCCAGCCATAGGTTGTGCGGTAGGTCAGGTTGGCTGTCACCCAATCCAGGAAAGGCAATAAGTTGGTAGGAAGGTTGTAGGTAAAGTCAGCCGTTTGGTTATAGAGCGTATTTCTTCCACCCTTAAGGAAATTTCTTCGAATGCTGTCTTTCTCCGGCTTGGTATCGATCCTTCCAATTGGCTCGTCAACCCTCGAGTTATTGATGGCCTTTAAATCAATATTGAATGACCGTGTCAGGTCCCAACGCATATTATATATCCGATCAATGACGAAATACTTGTCGTATGTCTCAGGGATCTTATAGTTCCCTCCGCCAACATTGCGTGGACGGATGGCACCAAACTGGCGCCTCGCGTCATAACGTACTCCCAAAAGATTTGGATTGTAATTGATGTTGAAACTTCTGATCCAATCCAGGTAGCGTGATTTCGATTTGATCCCTTTCTTAAAAGGTTCAAAATATTTCGGTTGTCCGGCATAGTTATATCCGATGCCACCCTGGTAACGCTTCACGTCATTGCTTTCAATCAGCGGATTGTGTTTGTAGGTTCGAGAGTAGCTATAACTGAAATCAAAATTGGAAGGGCTCCACAGGCGCTGCTTGCCTCTGGGCGTCAGGCGCATATTGGTAAAGTTGATGGTGCTGATGCTCGTGTAGTCGATGGCATCATTACGTATGGAATCTTTTTGATTTGCAAACACCCTCAGCTTATCTTTCAACAAGATGTCTTTATCATATGGATCATACTGCGGTGCGCTGAGGATCTGGGAATAGCTTGCAAAGAAAGGAATCTCAATACCCCAATTCCTCGGAAGAAGCTTACCCAGTTGCAGGTTAGTCGCGAAATCGATTTGTCTGAAATCATCCCGGTATCTTTCGTTCACCCGCTGCTCCAGGTTACCAAATCCCTGCGCATGAATATTCGCAGATACAGAAACGGTACCCAGGTCTGCAAGTTGCATATTCACCTGCCCCACCGCGGCCCATGCATTGTCTTCATTAATGCCAGACAAACGAAGTTCATTGATCCACACTTCCGTATACACTGGTGCACCCGTTGTGCCCACCTTAGCATTTTCTACGCCAGCCAACACACCGCGGATCTCGCCCAGGTTGGGATTACCTACAATGGCATATATTTTTCCATTTACTACTTTTCTATAGATAAGGTTAGGATTGGCACCGGCCTGGTTACGCTCTGCCTTCATCTTTACCAGTACATCCATATCGAAATCCAAAGAATTGGAGTCAGGCCAGATCACAGCCGGGTCTGTGGTTCCGACGGGTGTTACTACCAATGGATATTTGATCTCATAGAAATTATTAATAAAGTCATTACCCATCCTCACCACCGCATTCAGGTCTCCATTTCTGATGGGGGCCTTGCCAGGTACACTCTCTGCGTGAACAAACATAGATAGCTTCTTATACTGTCGAAGATCCAGCACGAGATTCTTGAACACGCCACGTGACTCTCCGTCAGATAGATTGCCAATCACCATGCTGAGCGCCTGTTCATTCTGTAAAATGTTGATACCTCCATTGCTCAGGGCCTGCACCCTTTCAATACCGGGCGGTGTGCGATAAGGTACGGGGTCTTTCTTATCGTTCTCTTCAATATTTACGGCAGACACGTTGAATGTTGTGGATCCGTTCAGGTCAACCGGAATATACTGTCCCGCAGTATCCAATTCAAAAGTGAACCTGCGCCAGTTGTTACGCACCAGTTCCAGTTTTGCAAAACGGAGTACTGTGGAGTCCAAGAAATCAGTCAGGAACATCCGCATGAAACGGATCGACTTAAAATCAGGGATTTCCCCTACGCGACGGTAATACTGGGAAATGGGAACCCTGAACTGGTACCAGGTCTGTGACTCTTTATTGCCATTGGGCAGGTCTACACTGACCAGTTTTTTATCGATGATAAAATTCTGACCCACTTGCATGGATGGATGGTTGGCGGGCTTGAAGTCTACTTTATACTGGAAATATTCTTCTGCTTCATTCAAGGTATTGTCCCTGTTCAGGTCTTCATTGTCTGGATACAAAGTAAACGCAGAAGCAAACTGTGAATTATTATCCGCCACTGGCGAGTTACCCTGCGGATTGGTAAACTCCTTATAGCGGCCAAGGATACCTGTAGTTTGCTGATCATACAATGGATCACGATAGTACCGGAAATTATCCGTTGAAGGATCCACGCTTGCTTTTTGATATGCCAATGATCCTGTTCCGAACCTTGTGGCCAGGGCCTGCAGGTACTGCGCCCTGAAGCGCACCTCTGCAGAGTCTTCCAGTCCGTCAAAACCCACATCCTGGAATGGCCTGTCTGCAGGTTCATTGCTGAAGCCCGTGGTCACCTGGATCGGGTTCAATGGCATCCGTCCCCAATTAGAGGTTGTAGTAGCCGCAGGAATGGTTGGCGTGGGCAATCCATTTTCATAGAATCTCCGGGAGTCTTTCAACACATCTTCAGATATGTTTCCCAGGTTGATGTACATACTGCCTCCCTGCGGATTGGTGTTCTTGATGAACGGATCCAATACCCAGAAATCGAGGAACTCAATATTCGCCGTCTCAAAATCTGTTTGGTCGATGGCCCGCATGATCCCACCCCATCGGTTCCTCGGATTCTGCAATTGGCCGTTTGAATTCAGGTTCAGCGCATCATAGTTATAAGGTCCTTTGTCTTTCGGATAGTAAGCAAGGTCAAAAGTCACGAGCTGGTTCTGTCCGAAGTCAGGCGTTCGTTGCGGGAAGATCTCTTGTTGCGAAACGGGCCTTACACGGGGGTCAGACAGTTCCTCCAAGTCCTTGATCGGGTTATTGGGATTTCTTCTTTCCTGTAGTTGCGGTTCAATATTATACCAGGAGAGTTTCGCCCTGTTTCTGCCGTAGTTGATGTCGTCAAACAGATTGGCTTCAGGGAATAAAATGTTTCCTGAAAGATCTGTTGCTCCTTTGGGTGTAGAGGCCAGCGCCCAGCTGATCAATGGGAAGCGAAGATCGATGCTGGCCTTGGTGCCTTCGAAATCATCCACATACACCAGGCCTTCCGCGCCTTTACCAATTTGCGGCGCATGGCCGGGTTTCAATTGTGCAGCTTCCGCAAACGCATTGATGGTAGACACCCCTGTTGGTTTATAGAAGGGCAGCTTGCCCAGCCATTTAGTGAGCCTCGGCAATTCATCCTGGTAACTCAGGTCCACACCCATCATGGTATTTCGGATAGGGTCCATGCCATACTCCATCTTCGTGAAGAAGGGCCGCTCACTTAAACGCACCATCGTTCCACCCACAGAAAGTTTTCGGTTCACGAGATAATCCCATCGCAATCCTAAATAGGTCCTCTGCTGCACACCAAAGGTGGCATTGTTTTCATAGTTCACCTGGATGGGCAGGTTGGCGCGTTTGATGGCTTCATTGATGACGCGGATGCTGCCGGAAACATAATCGATGGTGTAGTCCACATTCTCTTTCAGCACTTGTCCCCCTGCCGTTACCTGAACCGATCCCTCGGGAACATTATACGCATTCAATGCGATCTCGCCACTGGCAGATCCACTCGTGCGTGCCGATCCCTTGAAGATGAACCGGTTCAGGTTGGCATAAGTTTGCGCAATGGCTTTAATGGTGTCATACAACGGATAGAAGAGATATTTCTCGCGCAATGCAGGATTTGATGTGAATGCATACTCAAGATCTCGTCCAAACGGTTCCAATACAGGAAATACAATCCTGCTTTGGGGAGACACTACCGTATAGCCTTCAATATAATCGAACACACCATCCGGCTGTGGATCATTCTGGTTGTTCAATCGGTCCAGGTTCACCAGTGTCAACAAGGGCACACCGGCCTGGTCACCTTCCGGGAGATATCTTTTCTCACCGGCACTTGGTTCTTCATATAATATATTAAACTGGAAATCCTGGCGCTCCAGGCTTCCATATCCAACAGTGTAAATATTTTTCATCATCAGGTCCCAGATCGGCAATCGGGTACGGGGCGATGTTGCTTTCAAGAGTTTCAGGAAAAGGATTTTTTGTACGCCCGACAATGAATCCACAGGTACATCCTGTGAAAATTCACCCACCTGGTACACTTTACCATTCACGGTATATTGAAACGCTACACCCAATACTTCATCTGGCTGAAGCGTCACGTTCAGGCTCAGGTAACCCAGCTGACGGTTGAAACTATACTGCGTGCTATCCAGTTTGCGGGCAAAGGTTTTTTCGAAATCCTGTACCGGCAAAAGTCCGAGGCCGTTGAGTTTATTGACGATCAGGGCTGGGTTCCTGCTGTTGGGATCCGAAACGATCTTGCTATACAGGTCATTTGAGTTATTGGTAGGATACTGTCCACCCTGTGAATTGACGATCGGTGGTTGCTGGTAAGGATTCACCTCGGCAAGGTCCATCAGTCCCACTACATCGCGCGTATCCTTGGTGGTTCCGGTTCTGTTGGTCACCCACACTTCAAGCCTCATGATCTGGATCTGGGAATTGATGAACGGCGCATTGGCCATCGCCTTGTTATAGTTTTCCCGGAAGTATTGTGCCATCAGGAAGTGCCTGTTTTCTTCATAGGCATCGGCCCTGATGTTGAACTGCTGCGTGTTGTTGCCGCCCTGCACATTGATCGATTGCCTTTGGGAACGCTGGCTCGCGAAGATGCCGGTTACCCAAAGCTTGCCAAACTGCATCTGCGTTTTAATCCCGAAGAGCTGTTGTGCACCGGGTATTAGCGTTCCCTTGGTGGCGAATGAAGTGTTACCGATCTCGATCTTCTTAAAGATCTCATCCTGGCTACCGGTATAATCCAGCTTTAACTGGTTCTCAAAATCAAATGTACTCTGCGTGTTGTAGCTGATCGGCATCTTGAGTTTGTCGCCGATGTTTCCCACCACATTCAGGTTGGCATTCATGTCGAAATCAAAACCACCGTTCTTCCTGGCTCTTTCCGGGAGGGTGGGATTTTTAATATTCTGCCCCTGGTAGCCCGCGCGGAGATTCACTTCCCCTTGCGGCCTGATGTCTACCTTTCCTTTTCCGAAAAGGCGGTTAAACAGTCCTTCGTGCATTTCCAGCTTGGGCTTCTGGGAATGCTGGTTGAGCAGACTGATGGTATTGGCCCGGTCCCGGAAATAATCCGCCTCCATTTGCCTGTTACGAATTCGCGCATACTCTTCAAAAGTGAGGGCCGTTGGTTTGCGGTAGTATTTGTTGCCGATCTTTTCGTAGATGTAGTACATTCTCGTTTCCGGATCATAGACCACGGAGTCACGAATATTGGAAGGATCCTTAAGGTTAAATGGATTTCTGTTGGAGTAGGTGTATTTATCTCCCCTGCGGTCCTGGATGGGGAATCGGAGCGAGTCGTTACCTGTTACTACGGTATCTGCCGGGTTGATCCGTCCCTTACCGGTGCTGTCAGGCACGCGTTTGCTGCTATCACCGGGTTGCTGGGCATGCACGGAGAGGCTGCCTGCGCAAACAGTGAAGAAAACAAAAAAAGTAAGAAACAAAAATACTGACCTTGTCGGCAATGTCCTTTTTGTTGGTAGCGTAGAGTTGACTCAAATAGACTGTAAGGCTTTTTTGATCAGTTGTTCAAGATTATAATTGCTATTGCCGCTTAGCGCTTTTTTTATGGCTCCTTCAGCAGCAGGCTTTGGTATGCCCAGAGCTTGTAAGGCATTTAACGCATCCTGCTCTAAAGTATTGTTTATGAGGCCCGAATTAACGTTTTGGCTATCCAACTTACCCAGTTTATCCTTCAACTCCAAAACAATTCTTTCGGCCGTTTTTTTACCGATGCCTTTGATCCCTTCCAACTGCTTGGTGTTACCCACCAGGATGGCCTGCTGGATCTCCTCCGGCTTCATGGAAGACAACATCATTCTGGCCGTTGCTGCACCCACCCCACTGATGGAGATCAATTTTACAAACATCGTCTTCTCGTCCTGGTCAAAAAAACCATAGAGGGTATGCCCGTCTTCCTTGATCTGGAGATAGGTGTAAAGGGTCCCCTTTTCCAGGCTGTTGATTTTTCCATAGGTGTGAAGGGAGATATTCACTTCATAGCCCACGCCCTGCACGTCAACATGAACCATCGCGGGAGATTTGTAGGCGAAGTTACCCTTTAGGTAGGCGATCATGGACGCAAAAGTACGGCCAGAAAATGAAAATCGCCGTTCCACATGCGGAAACAACGATCAATTTTAAAAATATTAGTTTTGTGACCGCTAAATTTCATGCATGAGAACAAAGATCACCGCAGCCATTACCGCCGTGGGCGCCTACCTACCGCCCGATAAACTGACCAATGCAGACCTGGAAAAACTGGTAGACACCAACGACGAATGGATAAGGACCCGCACTGGCATTGAAGAGCGCAGGATCCTGAAAGGCGAGGGCCTGGCTACCTCTGATATGGTGGTTCCTGCGGTGAAGATGGTGCTGGAAAAACGAGGCATTAAGGCCGAGGACATCGATTGCCTCATTGTAGCTACCGTAACACCGGATATGATGTTCCCTTCCACCGCCAATATGGCCTGCCATAAACTGGGCGCAAAGAATGCATGGGGATTTGATATCCTGGCGGCCTGCTCCGGATTCCTGTATGCACTGACCACCGGTGCCACCCTTATTGAAAGCGGCCGATACCGCAGGGTTGTTGTAGTGGGAGCCGATAAGATGAGTTCCATTATCGATTATTCTGACCGTACCACTTGCATTCTTTTTGGTGATGGCGCCGGCGCGGTTTTACTCGAGCCCAATATCGAAGGCTATGGTGTGCTGGACAGTATTCTGAAGAGCGATGGCGCGGGTGGTAAATTCCTGAACATGAAAGCCGGTGGCTCTCTCCGGCCTGCCACAGCTGAAACCGTGGCTAACAAAGAGCACTATGCTTACCAGGAAGGTCAGTCCGTGTTCAAGTTTGCCGTAGTGGGTATGGCCGATGTGTCTTATGAATTGATGGAGCGAAATAATTTAGGGGCCGATGACATTGCCTGGCTGGTGCCCCACCAGGCCAACAAACGCATCATTGATGCTACGGCTCATCGTATGGGACTGCCCGAAGAAAAAGTGATGATGAATATTGCCAGGTACGGCAATACCACCGCCGCTACAATACCACTTTGTCTGTTTGATTACCGCAAGCAAATTGATAAAGGTGATAACCTGGTGCTTGCTGCATTTGGTGGCGGGTTTACGTGGGGCGCGACACTGGTAAAATGGGCATATTAGCAATGTGGCAATGCGGTAGTGCGGCAGACGCTTCGCGAGGCATTGGTCATTGGGCATTAGGCATTGCCGGCCTTCGCAGAAACACCCGGAGTGACTGCCGGCGCGCCGCTACGCATAGCGCGCCTTCCAACATTGCCGCATTGTCAAATTACCGCATTACCGAATTGCCAGATTTATAGTTGTCTTGTCCATGTAATAAAATCCGTACCCGGCAATTGTTCCGCACCTAGTTCACGCATCATCGTTACCAATTGTCCCCGATGATAGGTCTGATGATTGAAAAGGTGATGGATCAATAAATACAATTCCTGGTTGAAGGGCTCTCCGGCCATGTTTTTGTAAGCGATGGTCTGATGAAGGTCCGCTTCTGATAAGTCTTTCACATACTGCGCCCATTGCCCAGACTGGCCGAGCAAACCATTCACCACTTCCTTCATACTGGGGTTGAAAGTCCTACTGGGGAATAGCACATTCGTATGCTGATGTACCCGTTGAAACCAACCACTCTCAACATCCCAAAGGTGCAACACGGTAGCGTAAACATTCGGGAAACTGCTTTTCAAGACCTGCTGTTGCTGATGCTCATCAAGTGACAATACAGCATCTGTGATCCGTTGATTGGCCCAGTGGTTGAAAGTGGCATATTGATCTAGTAACTTCTTCATAATTTGACAATGCGGTAATGCGGCAATGCGGTAATTTTAGAAGCGCGGCCGTGCGTAGCCGGCCTGCGCCATTGCCGCTCTGCCAAATTACCAAATTATGCACAAAGATTTTCCCATTTCAGGTTTCAGTTCTCTCGCCATACACGGCGGTCATACCCAGGATCCCAACTATGCCCACCTCACCCCTATCTATGCGTCTTCAACCTTCGTGTTCGACGAAGCAGAACAGGGCATGCGCAGGTTCAGTGGACAGGAAAAAGGATTCATCTATTCCCGTTGGGGAAACCCAAGCTTCGCAGAGGCCGAAGCAAAGATCGCGGCCATGGAAGCCTTTGGCATCGATGAAGATGGCAAGCCCCTGGAGCTAAAGGCCATCCTTCACTCGTCTGGCATGGCAGCCATCTCAACATTGCTGCTGGCAAACCTGAAGCAGGGCGATAAGATCCTCTCTCACTACTCCCTATATGGCGGCACCGAGGAAATCATGCAAAAGCTACTCCCTGCGCTAGGCATCACCGTGGTGATCGATGATCTCAGAGACATCAACAGAGCAGAAATGCACCTGAAGAACGATCCCGCCATCAAAATGCTCTATCTGGAAACACCAGCCAACCCAACCATTCAATGTGTGGATTTGGCCGTGCTGTCGGCCATCGCTAAACAACATGACAAGCTGGTGGCCTGCGACAATACCTTCGCCACGCCATACCTGCAACAACCATTTAAATACGATGTGGATTTTGTCATGCACAGCACCACAAAATTTTTGAACGGACATGGTACAGCCATCGGCGGTGTGCTCGTAGGAAGGGACCTTGAAAAGATGAACACCTCGGTCACCAAAATCCATCGCATGCTTGGTGGCAATGCCAATCCCTTTGATGCCTTCCTGTTGGTGAATGGCATGAAGACCCTGGAACTCAGGATGGACAGGCATTGCAGCAATGCACAGCAAGTGGCGGAGTATCTGTCTGGTCATGCCGCAGTTGCGAAAGTCAATTACAACGGACTGCCCTCACATCCTGATTATGCCATCGCACAAAAACAAATGCGCTTGCCCGGTGCCATGCTTAGTTTTGAACACAAGGATGGATTACAGGGTGGAATACGTTTTATGAATAAACTGCAGTTCTGCACGCGTACTGTTTCACTGGGCACCTGCGATAGTTTGCTTTGCCATCCTGCTTCTATGACGCACTATGGTGTAAAGCCCGAAGACCGCATCAAATATGGCATCACGGACGGATTGATCAGGTTCAGCGTGGGCATGGAGAATGTGGAAGACATCCTGGCGGACTTAGATCAATCACTCGGCTAATGTGGCAATTCGGTAATGTGGCAATGTGGCAATGAATACAGATGACAAGTACTTTACTATTTTGGATTAGGGTTGGGGCTATAGGATTGCTCGTATACACGCTGTTTACGATGATCAGGCCGATGATCCAGAGGAAATACATCGTCCCAAAAAATAAAAAAGAATGGGGCAGTATCCTGAGTGATCTTTTTTCACTGGCCGCGGGCGTTTTCCTGCTTTTCATCCTGCAGAAAAATTATGCTGCGCCGATGGATGCGGTAATGCAATACAAAAGCAAAGCCTTGCCTGCCTTTCAATTCCGAAACCTGGGAACAAATACAGATGAATCTCTGCAACAGTATGCAGACAAGATCGTGATCCTGAATATCTGGGCCACCTGGTGCCCGCCCTGCAGGGCAGAGATGCCCGAACTGGATGAACTGCAACAGAAATATCCGGAGAAGCTAAGGGTGCTGGCCATCTCTGATGAGTCCCAGGATATCATCAACAAATTCCTCTCCACCCATCCGTTCCGCTTCACCACCGGAAGCTTCACATCATCCAATGCCCTGTTGGAAAGCATCAACAGCAGGCCTGTTTCCATCCTCGTGGTGAAGGGCAAAGTTGAAGACATTGTGGTAGGTGCAAGAGGCTTTTCTTTTTTCTCCGATTGGGTCTTACCTTACATGGAAGAATAACCGAAAACAAATGAAGTATTTCGTCTCACTATTCCTGTTGATTTTTGCACTGGAAGTGCAGGCGCAGGACAAAAGATTAGCCGGGCTCGACACTTTTATCAATCGTGTGTTGAAGGAATGGAAAGCCGTAGGTGTTTCCGTGGCAGTGGTTGAAAAGAACAAAGTTCTTTTGGCCAGGGGTTATGGATACCGTGACCTGGAAAAAAAATTACCCGTCACGGATGAAACCCTTTTTGCCATCGGCTCCTGCACAAAAGCCTTTACGTCCACACTGCTCGGCGTGCTGGTGAATGAAGGCAAACTGGATCTCGATAAACCCGTTAACCAATATATACCCGGTCTGCGTTTTTACAATGACGCCCTCACCAACCAGGTGACTACTAGAGATATGATGAGTCACCGTACCGGTTTACCAAGGCATGATATGTCGTGGTACGGTTCTTCCGTCTCCCGCGATAGTCTTGTCTATCGCATTCGTTACTTCCAACCATCTGCTACCCTTCGCGAGAAATGGCAGTACAATAATTTCATGTTCCTCGCGCAAGGATATCTGGCCGAGCAGCACACAGGAACATCCTGGGAAAAATTATTGCAGCAAAAAATCTTCACGCCATTGGGCATGAGTTTCTCATCGCCGTCCATTACGGCATTGAGCAATGGCAGCAATAGTTCATTAGGTTACAAAGTGGAGAAAGACTCTTTGATCAAAAAGATCGACTACATGAACATCGATGCGATGGGACCGGCGGGTTCTATCAACTCCAATGCAAAGGATATGGCCCGATGGGTTCAAACCTGGATCAATGGCGGCAAGTATAACGCACAGGAAGTGATCCCCGCAGTTTATCATGCACAAGCCATGAGTTCACAAATGGTGATCAGTGGCGCACTGCCATCCAAAGAGATCAGTGATGTCTTCTTTTCCAATTACGGTATGGGATGGTTCCTCGCTTCTTATCGCGGACATTATCGTGTGGAACATGGGGGCAATATCGATGGGTTCTCGGCAAGCACGAGCTTCTTCCCAACAGACAGCATCGGGATTGTAGTGTTGGTGAATCAGAATGGATCATCCCTGCCTGGCATCATCAGAAATACGATTGTTGACAGAATGCTGGGCCTGGGATTCCGCGACTGGAGCGGGATTCAAATGGCCAATGCCAAAAAAGCGAAGGCTGCTGAAAAAGAAAAACAGAAAGCAGATAGTAGTGCTAAGAAGATGGGCACCAAACCATCTCAT
>JBKCVJ010000088.1:0-16501 GCA_046317915.1 Sphingobacteriales bacterium | reverse complement strand
AGTTGGGTAAATATCGGCTGTCCGGAGAAAAAACTACTTTTGCCCATGTCAAGGTTTTTTGTGTGGTAACTCAAAACTATGACAAGAAAGGAGGCCAAAAGCCTCCTTCATTTTAAAGTTTTACCGGACAACAGTGATTGTGCAATTGTACAACTGCCAAAGACGAGCGAGTTGTATGATTTACAAAAGAATTTTTGTAAATTAAGGTATGAGATCCCTATCCCACACCTGGTTTGCCGAAGGCTGTATTGATTTTGAACTCAAAAAATATACCCTGCTCGCCTATCTGCAGGAGATCCATCGGCAATTTGATCAACATAAGTTGTATCCGCAGTTGGCTGAGGTGATTATGCACTACAACAACCTGATGGCGTTCAAGCACAATAAGCAATTTCTGCAGCAGCGGTTCCCTAAAAAGTTGACCCAGGTTGATATCAATAAGCTTGAGAATCTATACCAGCACATCATTGATGATGATGACCTGATGAAGGAACTGGAAGAGATCATCGCCTATGCCTTGAACCAGATGAATGCTACCATCAAGGACGGAACGGAGATCTATGAATTCATCGAGGATAAACTAAACATTTTCCCGATTGGCCTGATCCCCTTGGAGAATCGTGAGGGGTATTTTTTTCTTAGGGAAGGGAAAGTACACCAAACTCGGGTGTACCAGTATCAGCTTAGTTTTTTTGAGAAGCACGATGAGAAGTACCGTAGCATCAAAACGGAATTCATTGCCGAGCGGAAAACGAGTATCGTCAACACATATGAAAACATTAAGGCGGAACTGATCCGATGGAAGACCGATCTACCCAATCCAGCAGTATACGGCATTGAAACAGCCTTAGCCCTGCCCGTAGACGAAACGCTCTTGCCAATTGCTAAGCGCAGGCTCGCGAAAATCATTCAGGTGAATTGATAATGTGGCAATGCCCAGTGCCCCTTAATGCCCAGTGCCCAGTGCCCAATGCCTCTAATAGTCCCTGTTGACATCAAAATTCTCCAACTCCTGCACCACCGCACTAAGGAAGGTTGCGCCGAGCGCACCGTCGATGATCCTGTGATCATATGACAGGGAGAGGTACACCATGTGGCGGATCGCAATGCTATCGCCCTGTGCGGTTTCAATCACCATGGGACGCTTTTTGATGGCGCCGGTGGCCATGATGGCTACCTGTGGCTGGTTGATGATGGGCGTACCCATGATGCTGCCGAAAGTACCCACATTCGTAATGGTGAAGGTGCCGCCCTGTGTGTCTTCCGGTTTCAGTTTGCCATTTCTTGCCGTATTGGCGAGATGGTTTACCTGACGGGTTAACCCTACAAGATTGAGTTGGTCGGCATTTTTGATCACCGGTACAATCAGGTTGCCACTGGGCAGGGCCGTGGCCATGCCTATATTGATGTCTTTTTTGATAATGATATTGTTGCCTTCAACAGATGAATTGAGCCAGCCATATTTCTTCAGGCACTTTATAGTGGCTTCAATAAACAGTGGAGTGAACGTGATTTTATCACCTTCGCGTTTTTCGTAGTCTTTCTTGATCTTTTCCCGCCACAGCACCATATTGGTGACATCGGCTTCTGCAAATGAAGTCACGTGCGCACTGGTGGCCTTGCTCTTCACCATGTGATCTGCAATGAGTTTGCGCATGCGGTCCATCTCGATGATCTCTGCCTTGCCCTGGAAGCTGACCGTTGTGGCCGGTACCTGTTGGGGTTGTCTACCTTGATCACTCGGCGCGCTGCTGACAATTGGTTGCTGCGTGGAGTGTTTGGCCGCTGCAGGCATCGGTTTGCCGGCCTTACGCGCTGCCAGATAATCCAGGATGTCTTTTTTTGTCACACGGCCTTCGTTCCCTGTGCCGGGAATATGCTCAAGCTCGCTCATGCTGATGCCTTCAGACGCAGCGATGTTCAACACCAGTGGAGAATAAAACCGGGCAGCTGGTGAAGGTGCTGTTTTATCAATATTGATCGTGGAGGGTTGGTAGGGAATATCTTCAGCTTCTACTTCCACAGCAGGCGCAGCAACAACCGTCTGTGCCGGTTTGGATGTTTCAAACGCTGGCGTTTCCTGTTGACTGCCGGCCGTTCTGATCCGGGCTATGACTGCACCAACGGGTACTACATCGTTCTCATTGAAAAGGATCTCTTCCAGCGTACCTTCTGTTGTAGAAGGAACTTCGGTATCTACCTTGTCGGTAGCGATATCGAGGACGTTTTCGTCTAACTTGATACTGTCTCCGGGTTTTTTGTGCCAGCGCAGAATCGTGGCTTCCATGATACTTTCACCCATCTTTGGCATCACCAGGTCAACTAGAGCCATAAGCAATCATTTTTTAAGGCGGCTCAAAGGTAGGGAAATCGGACCATCCGATTTTCTAGTGTGGATTAAGTATGAATTTGCGCAGCATATTGAGGGCGTTGGTAGCAGTGAGCTCAATGTTCCGCTGCCTGTCGAACCGGAAATGAAATTCATGCAACTCAGTCCTGTGGCCATCTCCCACGCCTACCCAGACCGTACCCACCGGCTTTTCCGGACTTCCGCCGTCTGGGCCCATGATCCCGGTGGTCACCAAAACGTAGTCAGTTTTTAACATTTTCAGGGCACCCTTCACCATTTGGGAAGCGGTCTCTTTGCTCACCGCGCCATGGTCCTTCAGGGTCTGGGGATCCACAGACAGGATATCGGTCTTCACTGTATTGGCGTAGCTTACTACGGAACCTTTGAAGTACACACTGCTTCCGGGGTTTGCCGTAAATAAATGGGCGATGTATCCTCCGGTGCAGCTTTCTGCGGTACCTACCGTCTTTCCCTTTTCTTTGAGCAGGTTGCCCACCACTTGCTGCATGGTGAGGTCCTCGTCAATCACCATCACATCACTCACTTTCTGCTTCAGCATGTCAAACTCTGCCTCCAGCTCGGCCCTCAGTTTTTCGCTTCTGCCCCTTGCAGAAAGTCGCAGTTTCACCATTCCATAGTTGGGCAGATAAGCCAGCTTGATGTTGGATGGAAGGGTAGATGCAAAATCACTGATGCGTTCCGCAAGAAAAGATTCACCAATGCCAGCCGTCAACAGTGTGCGGTGAATGATCGGCGGCATTTGAAATTTTTCTTGAAGTGCGGGTAGTACATGATTGATCATCATGCCTTTCATCTCATGAGGAACGCCAGGCATGCTCACAAAAACTTTTCCATCTTTTTCAAACAACATACCCGGTGCGGTACCTCGTCTGTTCTGGATAACCGTACACACATCCGGTACTTCGGCCTGCTTGAGATTGCGTTCTATCATTGGCCTTTTCAGGATATTGAGAAAGATGTTCTTAACGTTGTTAAGGGCGTCTTCGTTGACCACCAACTTGCCACCGAAATATTGACAGAGCAATGGCTTGGTAATGTCGTCGGCAGTTGGGCCGAGTCCACCCGTGATGAGAATGATTTCACTCAACCGGCTTTCGTCATAAAGTGCCTTCCAGATATCTTCCCACACATCGCCGATGGCAACCCTGCGATGCACCCATATCCCAATCTTATTAAGTTCTTGCGCCATCCACGCACTGTTGGTATCGATGGTTTGTCCGATGAGCAATTCATCACCAATGGTGATGATCGATGCATACACATTTGCACTGGCCATAGACTTCAATTTATTTGCCAAGAATACCGTCCAGGCTGGCTTTGCCAGGACCAATCAACAGGATGGCCAGATAGCCGGCCAGGAACAGTGAGCCATGCTCTCCGTCACCAAAGATATCACCGTTATGGGCTTTAAAAATGGCTACCAGCATCGCAATGGCCAAAACAACCACTACAACGCGCGTGAACAGACCTAAAATGAGAAACACAGAGCAGAAGAATTCGGCAAATACCACCAAGGCGAGGGATAGGGTGGGACCCAGACCAAGAAAATTCATGAAGTCTCCTTTGTACTCCGCGAAGTTCTTCAGTTTAAGATACCCATGCGGGATCATCAAAACACCCATGGATACCCTTAAGATAAAAGTGGCCAGGTTGAACGAAAAATTGGTATACGCAGTGCTAATCAGTTTTTTCATACAGCAAATGTAATAAGCCCTTTTGTAATTTTGATTTAACAAAAGATTAGTCGGCACATTCGCCTATTCATTGACGTATGGTCCGCTTTTTTATCCACAGCGGTATATAACCCCAATCGTTAACGAAGTGTTGGAGTAATTTTATCGTATTTAGTTTTTTTATAACAAGCGTTAGCGGACATTTACAATATGAGCGCCAGAATCATTTTATTGTTGTTGGTATGCTTATGCCTGCAGCAAGCCCAAGCCCAGCAAACACGGATATATACGGACCCGCTGGAATCCTATCACAAAGCCAAGGACCTTTATCAGAAGGAGCAATACAGCCTCGCTTACCCCATGTTCCGGGAACTCTCGGCCAACTTGCGGGAACCTGACTACAGCAACTATCGAATCTCATTTGAAGAAGTAGATTACTATACCATATCCTGCGCATTACGCCAGAACGAAGGCACCGCAGAAGAGCAGGCATTGAGTTTCTCGGAATTGCAATCCAACCAGGCCCTTCGCCAGAAGATGAGCTTTCAGCTTGCTGAATATTATTTCCGCCACCAGAAATACCGGGATGCCATCGATCTCTATGAAAAAACAAATGAAAAAAACCTGAGTGAAAAAGAAATCACTGACATGAAATTTCACCAGGGGTATAGCTATTTCACCCTGCAACAATTTGACAGGGCAAAGCCGCTTTTGAACAGTGTAAGGCTCTTACCTGATCATGCCAACTATAAAGATGCGAACTACTATTATGGTTTCATTGCGTTCAAGGATCGCCAGTACAATGATGCGATGGATGCTTTTCGTAAGGTGGAAGATGACCCTGAGTATGGGAAGGTGGTACCGTATTACATCGCTAATATCCTTTTTCTCCAGGGCAAAAAAGAGGACGCATTGAAATATGCTGAATCCAACCTGAAGAAAACAAATACGGGCTTGTACGATGTGGAACTGAAGCGCATGGTGGGGCATGCGTATTTTGAGAAACGAGAGTTTGCCAAAGCGCTTCCTTACCTGGAAGCCTATATGGCCAAAACACAGGAACCTTCCAGAGAAGATATCTACCAGGTCAGCTACAGTTATTATGATGCAAAGCAATACACCAAAGCCATTGATGGATTTAAAAAACTGACAGATGGGAAAGACTCCCTTAGTCAGAGTGCAATGTATCTTCTTGGCGATGCCTACCTGAAAACCAACCAGAAAGCCAATGCGCGTAATGCATTCTCCATATCGTCCAACAACCCGTCTAACCGCCAGCAGAGGGAGGTATCGCTTTTCAACTATGGGAAGTTGTCTTATGAGCTGGGATTTCAAGATGCCGCACTGACGGCCCTGAAAGACTTTATCACCGAGTTCCCCAATTCAACGTATGCGGGGGAGGCGAGGGAATTGATGGGATCCATTCTGGCCGGTACAAACAATTATCGCGAAGCACTGGAAGTGTTGGACGGACTGAAGAACCCCTCAGAGAATGTGAAGCGCATCCTTCCAAAAGCTTTATATGGACGTGCGATGGAGTTGATCAATGACCAGGCGCTGCAACAAGCCGATGCATTGCTGGACAGGATCGTCAAAGATCCGAACAATGCATCCGTGATTGCACCCACGCATTTCTGGAAAGGCGAGATCGCTTATCGCCAAAACAAACTGGATGATGCTGTGCGCCACTATAACAACTATCTCAATTCGGGTGGGTATCAACAGGGGGAAGTCAATCCCCAGCATGCGCGGTACAATCTTGGATATGTATACCTGCGTAAAGAAAACTACAAAGTGGCCCTGGGATATTTTGATCAGGTGGCCAGTACCGTTTCGATCAATTCATCAGACATCGTCCAGGATGCATATCTGCGGGCGGCTGATTGTCATTTCATGAATCGCGACTTTGCGAAAGCTAAAGCGATGTACAACACCGCGCTTGGGTACTCATGGCCCGCTAGTGACTATGCCACCTACCAGTTGGCGATGATCGCCGGCGTAAACAGTGCCACAGAGAAAATCAAGACCCTGCAGAGTTTTGAACGCAAGTACCCGAGTTCAGAATTGGTTCCCTTTGTAAATATGGAGATCGCCAATACCTATCTTTCACAGGAGAAATACAGGGAAGCCATTCCATATCTGAACAACGTCATAAAGTCTACGGCTGCCGGCACCCTGAAGCCAAGGGCCTACCTCCGCGTGGGTATCGCACAATACAATCTCAACAACAACAATGAAGCATTGGCTGCTTATCGTAAGTTGATTGCGGAGTATCCGAATTCTCCCGAAGTAGATGAAGCATTGGAAAGTGCCAGGGCCATTTTTATTGAGGATGGCCGCACCAATGAGTACGTTGATTTCGCTAAGGCTTCCGGACGTTCCGTGAGTACAGGTCAGCAGGATTCACTGGCCTATGCTTCAGCAGAAAGCAGGTATGCATCGGGCGATCAGAACGCCTCCATTGCCGCATTCAACAGTTATATCCAGCAGTTCCCCAATGGAGCACATGTGATTGATGCTTTGTACTTGCGCAGTGATATTTACAACAAGCGGAAAGATTGGAAAAATGCGTTGGAAGGCTACACCCAGGTAGCTGACCGGGCACCCAATAAATATGCGGAACAAAGTGCACAGGCCGCTGCCAGGATCAGCTATTTTGAACAGAAAGATTATGTGAAAACAGAGAAATATTTTGCACAATTGAAGTCATTGACGGGCGACAGGGAAATGCGCCTGGATGCAATGCGTGGATTGCTGCGCAGCCAGTACCAACTGAAGAAATTTGAAGAGGGCAATGCCAATGCCAATGAGTTGTTGAATGAGAAATCAATAAGTACAGACGATAAGGTCCTCGCGGCTATGATGCTTGGAAAGTATAACCAAAGCAAGGCCCAGTTCAGCGAGGCCATCACGCAGTTCAGGTCCGTGGTTGCGTGGAGTAAAGCGGCCTATGCCGCTGAGGCCCGGTATGAAATTGCCGCCAGTTATTTCATGATGGATGATCTGAAGAATGCGGAAAAGGCAGCCTTTGAAACCATCAACAAATCAGGATCCTATGATTACTGGATCACCAAGGGCTATATTCTTCTTGGAGATATATTCTACCGCCAGAAAGATCATTTCAATGCCAAGGCAACCTGGCAAAGTGTGGTAGAAAACAGCAGTGTAACGGAACTGAAAAACGAAGCGCAGGCAAGGCTTGATAAACTGAATGCAGAAACAAAATGATGAAATCACTATATATCTCATTTGCGGTTGTTGCCGGATTTGCAGGCATGTCTGCATCGGCACAGGACTCCAGCAAGAAAACCATTGAGATCACATCTTCCTTCAAGCCCGTGCTTCGCAACGCGGCGAAGATCAATTTCAATGCTACACCACCGTCTCAGGATACAACGAGGCCAAGGCTGGTGTACACCATACCATCGCAGAATGTGATCCCTGGTCTTGCACCGGTTTCCCTGAAACCGCTGGCACTGGTACCCGACTCCAACGCTGGCTGGCGAAACAGCAACTATGTGAAACTGGGATACGGAAACCTTTCAACGCCCTACGCAGAGGCAGGCATAACCGTACCACTGGGTAGTTCAAACCTGAACGTATTGTTTGACCATGTGTCTTCCAATGGCAAGATCAAATACCAGGACTATGCAGAGACCAACGCCAAGGGCTACCTGTATTCACCTTTGTCAGACAAGGTGCAACTACAGGCAAGCTTTGGATTGAGCAGTGACCGGTACAATCAGTACGGGTATGATCAAACCGTGTACAATTTCTCTAAAGAAGATGTGCGAAGGAACTATACGACGATTTCTGGTGAGATCGGCATTCGCAATCCGGTACCTACGGAGTATGGTATATCATATAATCCAAGGCTGAACATTGATATCTTCTCTGATAATTTCGGTAACAATGAATCCAATGCACGTCTAAGGGTGCCCATCGAGAAGTTCATCGGAAAAACCTTTGGTTTCAGAATGGGACTGGATGCAGACCTTACCAGGTACTCGCCGGAAACCGGATCTACGATCAGCAATAACCTGTTTCAAGTGCCAGTCTCATTGGTGTTCCGCACGCCAAACGTAAAAGTGAATGGCGGGGTGATCCCATCCTGGGATAATGGTGCATTCAAGTTATTGCCAAACATTCTCATTGATGTGCCACTGGTAGGAGAGAAGTGGATCCTCCAGGGGGGATGGTTGAGTTATTTCAACAAAGGCAGCTATCAACGCTTAGCGGGCATCAACCCATACATGGCGCCGCCCACTGCACTGAAGAATACAAGGATGATTGAACGATATGTAGGCTTTAAAGGCACCATCCTGGATCATTTCAGCTATAATGCGAAAGTGGGCTATGCGGAATTCCGAAATGTACCCTTGTTCCTGAATGATGCTGCCAGTGGAAAGTCATTTGAGATCACCTTTGAAGAATCGCTTAAAGCCGTTCAACTGCAAGGTGAGTTCGGATTTGTGCAAGCTGAGAAGTTTTCGCTTGCAGCAAGGTTCAACTATTACAAATTCAACAGCCAGCGCACGGAAGACCGGGCATGGAGCCTGATCCCGCTTGAATTTTCCACCAACCTGCGTTGGAACCTCCTGAAAGACCTTTGGCTTACAAGTGATCTTTTCATCTGGGATGGACCACTATATAAAACCAAATCCGGCAATACCGGCAGGTCACCTGGAGCCGTGGATATGAACGCTGGCTTAGAGTTCAAGGTGACACGGAATATCTTCCTCTGGACGCAGTTCAATAATCTTTTCAATTCCAAATATCAGCGCTGGAACCAGTATGATAATTATGGTTTCAACATGCTGATCGGCGGGGCATACAGGTTTTAGGGGTAGGCCTAATTTTAGGGGTAGGGCTAAGGGGGAGGCTTGAGATTTTTTTACTTTTGACTTTTGAATTTTTACTTCACCTTTGGCGTATGTCCAGCGCTAAGGAACTCCCCTTGCTATTAAGAATGTTTTTTCTCCAGCACAAGCACCTGAGTGTGCCTGGCCTGGGGAGTCTGCACCTCGTCCGCAAGCCTGCAACCCATGATATTGCCTCCAGGCAGTTGCTTGCGCCTGCATTCAGCATCCATTTTGATGAACATAACGACAGTCCCAACAAGGAGCTCTTTGGATACGTATCTAAGAAGCTCAACCTTCCTGAATGGGAAGCCATCGGCCTGGTGAATCAGTTTGCCCTGGAATTGAAAGAGACCCTCCGCACTGGTAAACACTATCACTGGGAGGGGATCGGAGATCTGGAAACGATTCCCGGAGGTCAGGTGATCCTGAAGGCTGCAACAATAGACTTTCCATTCATGCCTCATGTTTCTTCAAACCGGGTGATCAGGAAGGAAGTGGCCCACACTGTTTTGGTAGGGGAGCGGGAAAGATCTTCCGGTGACTCACAACAGTGGCTGGAAGAAGATGTGGTGGTGGATAAGGCAGGATGGTGGATTGCGGCCGTGATCATTGCGGCCATTGCTTTGATCATGATCTTTTACCAGTTCTTCCTTAATGATTACAGCTTCGTTTCCGGAAAACAAACGCCTGTAATAACTGCCGCGGTGCAGATTCAACAAGAGGACAAAACGCGGCAATAAATGATTATTCTCGATACCTGTCCGGTTTGTGGCAGCGCACATATTCAGTCGGTTTTTGACGTAAAAGATTATACGGTTTCCCAGGAACTTTTTCCGGTATTTCACTGCGGTAATTGCACTGCGCGGTTTACGAACAATGTCCCCGGAGAGCAGGAGATTGGTGCATATTATAAGTCTGAAGACTATATCTCCCATACCGAAACATCAAAAGGATTCATCAACAGCGTATACCACAGTGTGCGCAGAAGAACCCTGCAGCAGAAAAAACTGCTGATCAAAAACATGACCGGCAAAGAGATCGGCACCCTGCTTGATCTGGGCTGTGGAACGGGTGCATTTTTGCAGGTGATGCAGGAAGCCAAATGGAATGTCAAAGGCCTTGAGCCTGATCCGGATGCCCGGCAAATTGCGGCAGCCAGGGGACTTGATGTTTCTGCCACCACGCAGTTTTTTCATTTGCCTCCCGCCAGTTTTGATGTGGTCACGCTCTGGCATGTACTGGAACATGTGCATCAGCTGCATCCTTACATGGAGCAGCTGAAAAACATCCTCAAGCCAGATGGATGGTTGGTCATTGCAGTACCCAACTACACTTCGGGTGACGCACAACGATATGGAAAAACCTGGGCGGCCTATGATGTGCCGAGGCATCTTTATCATTTTTCGCCACAATCCATGAAGACCCTTGTTCAGCAACACGGACTAACGGTCACGGATATCCGTCCGATGTGGTTCGATAGTTTTTATGTGAGTATGCTTAGCGAGAAATATCGTAACGCAGGAAACCTTGGCCTGGTAAAAGCATTGTGGAGCGGGGCGATGTCAAACCTCGGTGCAGCGAGGGCTACCTCACATTGCAGTTCACTGATCTACCTCATTAGGAAAACTACTTAGGTGCCTGCGTTTCCATTGCTTTTTTAATAACGGGGTCGCCCACATTGGTGACTTCGTAAAAACCTTCGGTCCGCCAGATCTGCCTTGCTGAAAGTGATTTCAGCCTCTCACGAATGAAATCCTCGTCCCTTTTTTTCAAGCCAGAGATGTTGACAGAATCCTTTGCTGCATAGGTAACCAGTTGGCGATACATATCATCTGTCACAACAAAACGCGTAGCGAAATCAGAGGCATCCTTGTATTGATCAAATCCCGATTTGTTACGTACGTAATAAGTGTAAACAAATCTTCCGATGGTATTCTTACGGTAGAGTAAACTAATGGAAGAATCAACGGCCGTGGTATCAAATGCAACAAAGATATCCGGCGTAATGCCGCCGCCGCCATACACCATTTTTCCATTGGGTGTTTTATATGCTTTGCCGTTCGGCGTTTTACTGCTGTCCTTGGAGGACAATTCTCCACGATGATATCTGTCCAGGATCTCATCGTTGTATTCCGAAATGCCATTCACATAAGGCTTCTGGATGCTACGGCCCAACGGAGTATAATAACGGGCCACGGTCAGGCGAAGTGCAGCGCCATCGCTGAGGTTATATTGTTCCTGTACAAGGCCCTTGCCGAAGCTCCTGCGGCCAATGATGGTGGCTCGGTCCCATTCCTGCAAAGCCCCGGCAAGCACTTCACTCGCAGAAGCAGAACCTTCATTGAGCAGCATCACCAACTGCCCTTCTTCAAACAAACCCCGCCTGCGGCATTTGTATTCCCGACGTGGATGGTTAACGCCTTCGGTGTAAACAATGAGTTTATCTCCGGAAAGAAATTCATCGGCCATCTCTACCGCTTCATCCAGGATGCCACCGCCATTTTCGCGAAGGTCAAAAATCAATTTGGTCATGCCCTTGCCCTTGAGCTTTTCCAATGCCTCCATGAATTCTTCATAGGCCGTTTCTGAAAATTTATTCAGGCGGATATAGCCCGTTTGTGCATTAAGCATATACGAAGCATCCAACGCATATAAGGGTATGAATCCCCTGATGATGGTGAAGGGCAGTTTTTTGCTATCGCGGAGAACGGTTACCTCCACCTTGCTGGCGCGAGGGCCCCGCAGTAGTCCCCGGATCTTATCGCCCGTCACGCCATTCCCGGCAACCGGCGTTTGCTCCACCTGGATGATCCGGTCCCCGGCTTGTAACCCGGCTTTATCACTCGGACCACCCCTGAGCACATTCAGGATGTGAACGGTATCTTCAAAAATATTGAACTCCACACCGATGCCCTCAAAACGACCCGCAAGGTCTTCGTTGACGCCCGCCAGGCGCTTGGCGGGAATGAAAACTGAGTGGGGATCGAGGTGACCCAACACGGCGTCAATGGCCTCTTCACGAAGCGAATCCGTATTCACCGAGTCAACATAACGGTTACGTACAAGGTCCATGACTTCCTGGACCTGGCCGGCAGGCGACATCTGTAAAACGCCGGAGGCCCAGGGCATTTTGTCCCTCAGTTTATAACCCAGAAACATACCGATCACCATTGAAACCGCGAAGTAGACTGGAAACCAGACCTGTAATTTTTTATTATTCATTCCTAACCTTGTACCTTGGATATGTAAACGCGAATTTCCCGAAATAAGTTGAATTACGTATGCCAACGGTAAAATTGATTGCAGACAGTGGATCCACTAAAGCGGAATGGTGCGTGATCGGAGGGGCAAGAAAGAAGACCGTTTTAACAGATGGGATGTCGCCCTATTTCCTGAATACGGATCAGATGATGACGCTGTTGAAAACGCAGCTGCTCCCTAACCTGAAGAATATTAAGATCGATGAAGTGTATTTTTATGGGACGGGCTGTAAGAGCCCTGAGAACCGGAAATCAGTGGCCAAGGCCCTGAAAGCACATTTTCCGGATGCGCATGTGGAGGTAAACCACGACCTGTTGGGTATTGCCCGGGCCTCTTGTGGCAACGAGAAGGGTATCGCCTGCATCCTCGGGACCGGTTCCAATGCCTGCTATTTCAACGGGAAGACCATCATAAAAAACTCGCCAGGACTTGGGTATGTGTTGGGCGATGAGGGCAGTGGGGCGTACCTGGGCAGGAAAGTATTGCAGTATTTTCTCTACAATACCTTTGACGAAGACCTGCGGTCCAGGTTTGATGCACTTTATTTGACCAATGCAGTGGAAATCCTCGATCACATTTATAAAAAGCCACTACCCAATCGGTATTTGGCGTCTTTTGCCCTTTTTTTAGCGGAAAACAGGGGCCATTATATGATCGAAAATATCATTGAAGACGGCCTGAATGATTTTTTCTTTCAACACCTTTGTAAATTTGGCGAGAGTTGGAAGTATCCCATCCATTTTGTGGGTAGTGTGGGCTATGGCTTCAGGGACGTGCTCCTTGAACTCGCCTCATCCTATGAATTTACGGTTGGCAAGATCCTGAAGAGTCCTATGGAAGGACTGGTTACGTATCATCAATAAATCGACCCCTTTGGACATGAGTGCGTTCATCAAAGTCACGGAGAAAGATTCTGAGTACCGTCACCTGGAGAAAATGAGTATCCGGGAACTGCTGATCAACATCAACAACGAAGACCAGGTAGTTCCCATTGCCGTTCAAAAGGCAATTCCCCAAATAGAGAAACTCGTTACGGCAATCGTTGATAAGATGCTGGCTGGTGGCCGGTTGTTTTACATTGGTGCGGGTACCAGTGGCCGTCTGGGTGTTGTTGATGCCAGCGAATGCCCCCCAACGTATGGTGTTCCGCATGGACTGGTGATAGGGATCATTGCCGGGGGCGACAATGCCATGTTCAAAGCTGTGGAGTTTGCTGAAGACAGCAAAGAAGATGGATGGTATGACCTTCAGCAATTTGATGTGAGTGAGAAAGATGTGGTTGTTGGCATTGCAGCCAGTGGAACCACGCCTTATGTGATTGGTGCGTTGGAACAATGCCGTAAAGCCGGGATCGTAACAGGATCAATCACCTGTAATCCCAATGCACCGGTGTCTGCTGCGGCAGACTTCCCCATTGAAGTGGTGGTGGGCCCGGAGTTTGTGACGGGTAGTACCAGGATGAAAAGCGGCACGGCCCAGAAACTGGTCCTGAACATGATCTCTACCAGTGTCATGATCCAGCTGGGCAGGGTAGAAGACAATAAGATGGTCAATATGTTGCTGAGCAATGAGAAACTGGTTGACAGGGGCGTACGCATGGTCATGCAGGCCCTGGACTTAAACAATTATGAAGAAGCCAAACAACTGCTGTTGACGCATGGAAGCGTGAAGAAAGCAGTGGAGGCAGGAAATAAGTAATAAGGTTAGTTGTTATTGGTTATTCAAGAATAACTCAATAACCCAATAGCCAATAACCTGAGTTCATGCACGAGATCGAACCATATTACAACTGGCGACACCTCTACACGGCAGAAGAAGACGAACGATCCCCATTTTTTGGCAGGGAACATAGCGAGTTTGAATTCTCCCAAACCGTTTACAACTATTATATCCATCCCCAATGGGATGATTTCGGTTCACGGACTTTGTATATGAAGCTCTTGTTTGTGGACTACGACCTTGATTTTGCGATCATTGAGCTTATCGGGGAATGGAACGATGCCATTGAGAACGATATCATGGCCCTTAAAAGAGATGTGGTGGATCATATGATCAGGGAAGGCATTCGCAAGTTTGTGCTCATCGGCGAAAATGTCCTCAACTTTCATAGCAGTGATAACCTCTATTATGAAGAATGGAGGGACGATGTGGCCGATGACGGAGGCTGGATCGTGATGCTGGATCTGCCGATACAATCCCAGCATGATTTCTTTAAAGCCAGGATCAATTACTATGTGGAACTGCTCAACTATCCCATCTGGCGGACCGTACAACCCCAGCATTTGTTTGCCGCTATTGACAATATGATGCTGAGAAGGTTAAACAAGACATGAGGTCAAACAAATACGTTATGCCAGCGTTATACTTTTTAGTTTTTAATTATTTATCGTTAATAACGGCCTGATAAGTACCTTTGCGGTAATTACAAAAACCCGCAACCTTTATAACTATGAAGTGGTCCCAGGTTTTCACATCTTCGATAGGTAGGAAATATGTGATGGCTTTAACAGGGTTGTTCCTGATCTTTTTCCTCCTCGTACATGCCTACGTTAATGCAAACGTTTTGTTTGAAAACGGAGAAGAGAACTTTAACAGGGCTGCCAATTTCATGAGCACAAACGCATTGATCCGTATCATGGAGATCGGGTTGTTTGCCGGTTTCATTATCCACATCGTACAGGGCTATGCACTGGAGCGCGTCAACCGAGCCGCACGTTCTAACAAATACGCGGTGAGTGGTGTTTCCAAAACCAGCACATGGTACTCTCGTTCCATGGCCATCCTGGGAACGCTGATCCTGCTCTTCCTGGTGGTGCACCTGGCTGATTTCTGGGTTCCATCGCGTTTTGGAGGCCTTGAGGAAGTGACTTACGGATCTGTTGAAACACATAATCTTTATGTGAAGATGAAAGAAGTCTTCTCGAGGGAGTGGGCGGTGATCCTTTATGTTGTTGGTTGTTTTTCCCTGGCCTGGCACTTGTTGCACGGCTTTCAAAGCGCATTTCAAACCCTTGGGTGGAAACATAAAAACTATGCTGGAATCATTGAAGGCGTTGGTGTTGGCTTCTCGGTCATTGTGCCGTTGATCTTTGCGCTGATGCCCATCTTCATGTATTTCGGCTGGGAACTGCCCATCGGTAACATCACCCTTTTATTCTAATCCAAAACTTTTCCAATATATGCTGGATGCCAAAATTCCATCAGGATCGTTAGAATCTAAGTGGACAGACTACAAAGGCCATGTTCGCCTGGTGAACCCTGCGAACAAGCGAAAGATTGAAGTCATTATCGTGGGTACCGGTCTTGCCGGCGCCTCCGCCGCAGCTTCACTCGGGGAACTGGGCTACAAAGTGAAAGCATTTTGCTTTCAGGATTCGCCAAGACGTGCGCACTCCATTGCGGCACAAGGTGGCATCAATGCTTCTAAGAACTACCAAAACGACGGCGACTCTGTTTTCCGTTTGTTTTACGATACCATTAAAGGTGGCGATTACCGTGCGCGCGAGGCCAATGTGCATCGCCTTGCGGAAGTGAGCGGCGCCATTATTGACCAGTGTGTGGCACAGGGTGTACCTTTTGCCAGGGAGTACGGTGGACTCTTGTCTAACCGTTCCTTCGGTGGTACACAGGTGCAGCGTACCTTCTATGCAGCTGGCCAAACCGGTCAGCAGTTGCTCATTGGTGCATACCAGGCCCTGGAACGCCAGGTGGCCCTGGGTAATGTAACAATGCATACCCGCCATGAAATGCTGGACGTAGTGATGATTGATGGCAAGGCGCGCGGCATCATTGCCCGTGACCTCGTGAGCGGTAAATTGGAACGCCATTTCGGTCACGCGGTACTGTTATGTACCGGTGGTTATGGTAATGTGTTTTACCTGTCTACCAATGCTATGGGATCCAATGTAACTGCAGCCTGGAAAGCACATAAAAAAGGTGCCTACTTCAGCAACCCATGCTTCACACAGATCCACCCCACTTGTATTCCTGTGAGTGGTGATCACCAATCGAAACTCACCCTCATGTCGGAATCACTCCGTAACGACGGTCGAATTTGGGTGCCGAAGAAACAGCACGATGACCGCAAGGCGAATGAGATTCCCGAGGAAGAAAGGGATTACTACCTGGAAAGGAGATACCCCGCGTTCGGCAACCTTGTACCCCGGGATGTGGCTTCCAGGGCAGCTAAAGAGCGTTGTGATGCTGGATATGGCGTAGGTAGTTCAAAGCAGGCGGTTTATCTTGATTATGCAGATGCGATTGAACGATATGGTAAGGCGGAAGTGAACAAGCGCAACCTTGGAGATATCTCTCATGATGAAATGATCAAACTG
>JBKCVJ010000087.1:0-9042 GCA_046317915.1 Sphingobacteriales bacterium | reverse complement strand
CGATGGTGAGCAGACGAGGCTGGATTTCAACCTTTCATTCTACGGTTTCATCAAGGGCATTGCACCCAATCACGCGGAAACCCGCAAATGGGGGCCAGCCGCACATGACCAGCGCGGCAAACACAGCATTGTGGAGCCATTGACCGCACCCAATGGTTTGGGAGCCGTTGCAGAATACAAGCGATTGCTGCGGCTGGCACCTAAGGGACCCATATTGAAAACATCGGTACCCGGCCCCTATACATTGAGTGGACGTATGCTGCCCAATGCACAGTACCCGGATCGTTTTGCCATCACCGAAGCCCTCGTGCCGATTGTGCGCAAAGAACTCGAGGACCTGGTGGCCGCAGGATGCAAGGAGATCACGGTGGATGAACCTTCCATGAGTTGTTATGCATATAAGGAAGATACCAAGCGCTTCGTGGATATCTTCAACCGCACCGTAGCACCAGTAGTGGGAAAAACAAGGTTGTCAACCCATCTCTGCTTCGGAAATTTTAAAGGCCGCCCCGTGGGCTTCAGAAGTCTGAGACCTATGTTGCCAGATTTCCTGGAGATGACGATAGACGAAATGCACATCGAAATGGCCAATCGCGAATTTGCCGAATTAGAATTACTACAGCCCTTCGCGGAAAAAATGAACGTTGCCGTGGGCATCATCGATGTAAAAAATTACTACATAGAAACGGTGGATGATGTGAAGTACCGCATAGAGAAATGCTTACAATATGTGCCTGCGGAAAAGCTTTCCGTGGCACCAGATTGCGGATTATCTCAGACAGCAAGATGGGCGGCGCGGCAAAAGTTGAAGAATATGGTTTTGGGGGCAAAGGCGTTTTAATTGGCCATTGAACATTTGTACCATTGCACAATTGTACAATGGCACAAATGCTCATTTGCCCGCATTAATCCTAACCCCGTGCTCACGAATGATTCGTATAGTACTTGAATCCGTATCATACACAGAATACCAACCCTGCGTTTCATGCGGCGGATCCCCAATAAAATTGTCGCCTTTCTTCCAAATACCTTCCGGTGTAGCGGGGCGTCCCTCGCCGGCCCAAGCCCAGAAATTCACACCCTGTAAAAGGGAAGTGCCGGACTGTATATTACCGGCAACCATATCAAAGATGGCAGTATAGTATTGGTCGCGAATGGTCACCGGCGTTCCCGCAGCATGGTTGTTCAGGTCACGCGAGATGCCATACTCTTCCAACACCACGGGCTTACCCAAAAAAGCAGCGCGTGCAAGATGATCCTGCAGATATCCCTTGGCATAGTTCACGGAAGGTCCGTAAGTTGAATCCGCTTTCGCAGGATCATAGTAGCCCCAGTTCTGCACCCAAATATGTATGGTAGCGTAATCAATGCTCTTATATACATGATCGTTCACCATATCCGTTCCTGCATAGGCGTTTGAGGTATTGCCCTCGCTACCTGTGGTCACCAGATGATTGGTGTCCAGAGATTTGATAAAGGCCGATGTTTTTTCTACCCAGCGTGAAAAATCTTTCTTGTTGTTTACACCGCGCGGCTCGTTAGCCAATTCCCAGGACATGATCGCAGGATCCTCACGGTAAGGCATACCTGTAATACTATTGGTTCTGCTGATGATGAAGCGAAGATGATCCTCAAACATTTTTACAGCCTTCGTATTGCTGTAGAATTGCGCCGTGAATTCCTGGTAAGTGCTCCAGTTGCCATTGGGCGCAGGTGGAGGATAAGGAATGGAATCCGCGGCCCCGGCCCATACAAGGTATTGCCCCATGCCACCACTCCAGTTCCAGAAATTGTTCATGCACATCACTGCCACCATATCCCGCTTTGCCATCTCTGCAAGAAGGAAATCAAGTCCTTTCAACAGGTCCTCATTGTATTTGCCAGGAGCCGTTTGCAATGACGGCAGCATCCGATATGGCTGGTCATCCGGACCTTCCGAACCCGCCATCACCCGCAGATTCTTCACCCCCATTTCCGCAAGCCTGTTGAGCTCCCGCACCAGCCTTTCCCTGTTGCCGCCTTCCCCTGCGGACCCAAGATTGATCCCATACCAGAAATTGGTGCCCATAAATGTATAAGGCTTACCGTTGCGGAGAAACCGGCCCTTGGATGCTTTTACGAAGCCCGCTTTTTCTTCTTTAGCAGCATTGCAAGAGATCATGAGCACCAACAAAAAAACGGCACACAAAGCTTTTGGCATAAGGATAGGTTTGCTTCAAATGTACTGAAACCATTAGTTTTACCCAATGACACTGATCCCTGCTTTGCAAAAAAATGAAGGTTTATGGAACGATATCGCCACGCATGCCGGCGATGCGGCACAGATATGCATCTGGTGGCTCGGACAAAGTGGATTCCTTATCAGTTACGATGGATTTCAACTGCTCATCGATCCGTATTTATCGGACTCGCTAACGGTGAAATACGCCCAGACGGACAAACCGCACGTTCGGATGAGCGAACGCGTTATCGATCCTTCCCTGCTTCGGGGCATCAACCTGGTGACCAGCAGTCACAACCATACGGACCATCTGGATGCAGAGACGCTGATCCCGCTCGTTCAAAACAACCCTGGCATCAAGATGCTGATCCCCGAAGCCAACCGGGCTTTTGTCACGGAAAGGATCCGGCAACCTTTCAGCTTTCCCATCGGCATCAGTGACGGAGAAGAAGTGAATATCGATGGGATGCAGATTTATGGCATGCCTGCTGCACACAATACGCTCGACAGGAATGCCGATGGAAAATGTTTGTATATGGGGTATGTGTTCCGCATTGGCGGTAAGCACATTTATCATTCCGGCGACACACTCTGGTTTGAGGGCCTGGAAGAATTATTACGGCCATTTCATATTGACCTTGCCTTATTGCCCATCAATGGAAATGATCCGGCAAGAAAAGTATCAGGAAACCTCAATGCAAGAGAGGCCGCACAACTGGCGAAGGCCATCGGTGCAAAACTCACCGTGCCTTGCCACTATGATATGTTTACGTTTAACACGGAAGACCCGAATGTATTTGCGCAGGAAGCATCAAACGTTGGAATCAAATTCAAGGTCATGCAACACGGGGAAAAACTAGCTATTAGCTAGTAGCTATTTTAACTCGACCCACATCTCCACCTCCACGGAAATATTGTTGGGGAGGGAATTCATCCCCACGGCGGCGCGTACATGCTTACCGTTCTCGCCAAATACTTCCACCATGAGGTCAGAAAATCCATTCATGACTTTGGGATGATCCCTGAAGGTATCTGTACTGTTGACCATGCCCATCACTCTCACGATGCGTTTGACTTTATTGAGATCGCCTACGTTGGCTTTGATTGTTGCCAGCATGCAGAGGCCCACATGCCTAGCGGCTTCATACCCTTGTTCAACGGTAAGGGTTTTCCCAAGTTTGCCCGTATCCACCGGCGTGTAAGTTCCACAAGCACCATGCCCGGAGAGATAGAGCATATTGCCTACCCGTACCGAGGTCACGTAGTTTGCCATCGGCTTGTTGGGCGGCGGGATGGTTATTTTTTTATCGATGATATTCTTCTCCGCATCCTGCGCTTGAGAAGCGGTTGCTATTGAAAGAACAAGACAAAAAAGTATGGCTTTCATCAATCGAAAATAGCTATTTGCTAGTAGCTATTAGCTATTTTTTTTACCTCTGCCGTCTGCACTTTTTTCAGTCTTTACCTTTTTTCTACCCGCGTCTTTAAGGGCTTTGTCAATGATCCATTCCAGTTGGCCATTGATGCTCCGAAAATCGTCTGCAGCCCACTTCTCGAGGGCTGCAAACGTTTGTTCATCGATCCTTAATATAAACGACTTCTTACTCAAAGCGTCTTATTGATAAAGGGTTCCGGTATTAAGGATGGGCGTGGCACCTCTCTCACCACAAAGCACCACCATGAGATTGCTAACCATTGCGGCTTTTTTATCTTCATCAAGATGCACGATCTCTTTTTTCGATAGAGCTTCAAGGGCCAGTTCCACCATACCCACGGCACCTTCCACGATCTTGGTCCGGGCGGCAACGATGGCAGAAGCCTGCTGGCGCTGCAACATCGCACCGGCAATTTCAGGCGCATAGGCGAGGTGACTGATCCTCGCTTCAGCGATGCGGATACCCGCCGCACCCACACGCTCATTCAGTTCCTCCACCAGCATGGCCGTCACCTTCTCCCCGCCTTCGCGAAGCGTGATCTCTGCTGTGGCATCTTCCATATTGTCGTATGCAAAGCTCACGGCGAGGTGCCTGATAGCGGCCTCACTCTGTATTTTGACGTAGTTGAAATAATCGTCTACCTCAAAGGCTGCCTTGTACGTGTCATTCACCTGCCACACGATCACCGCTGCGATCTCAATGGGGTTACCCATTTTATCGTTCACCTTCAGGCGTGTGCTCTCCAGGTTGTTCATCCGCAAAGAGTACTTTGCCTTGCTGAACAATGGATTCACAAACAGCAATCCGTTTTCTTTAATGGTACCCACATACTTACCGAAGAAAGTGAGGACCACCGAAAAATTAGGCTGGATCACCACCAATCCCTTGAAGAGAAATGCGGCGGCTAAAAGTAACAGGACCCCTGAAAAAACCTTGATGCCTTCATCGCTACCATTTGCAATAATGAGTACTGCAGCAATCATTAAACCAATGGCCAGTAGTAAAGCCAGGTATCCGGACATCGGTCTGCGTATCTTTTCCATAATGTTAATTTGATATTAATATGATATCAAAAGTAAAAAAGGGGTTGCACATCACATAAAGTTTTTACACAGGCTATAAGGACCATGTTTCGCCTACGCCGGAATCCCTTATATTAGAGAAGTAAATCAACTGCTTATGCCACGCATTGTTGTGACCCTCGCATTCATCCTCCTCATAGCTGCCTGTAACCAGGCCAAAAAAGAAACGGAAACCGTGAAGCTTCCCAGTTTTGAATTGATCAAGATGGATAAGTTCCACTTCAAATCATTTGTAGACTGCAATATGGCCGAGGCATGGATCGGCGATACCTTCCGCATTTTCCCGGGTAAGTATGGGGAAGATCCGTTGTGGGGCTATTCCGAAGAGCTGGAATTTGGCGATGGCCGCAATGCCATAGAAGCGTTCAATCTGGAATACGAAAAATTCACCGATCCCATCATGCCCAAGAACGCACCACCGGGTACTCCGGGATTACATGGTGCAGTTTGGTTTGAAACGGTTTACCAGGATCCGAAAGATGCTACCGGTAAAACGCTATATGCCATCTACCACAACGAGAATTATCCTGCAACGCTGCCTTATGACAGCGCAACCGGTGAAGGATACATCAATCATAAATGGCCGCAGGGATTAACGGGCCCCACCTCCCCTGCTGCCGTATGCAGGATTGGCGTGATGAAGTCTACCGATGGCGGCCACAGCTGGAGCAACCGGGGGCTGTTCATCGAGGACCTGCAACCAAGAATGACCCTCAAGCCACATAATATTTCCGAGACTTTTGCCGGTGGTGTGGGTGACCCTTCTGCTGTGGCCAGTGGCGATTACCTTTATTTATTCTATGGAGAGTATGGCTATCCCGGTGTGTATGATTCCGCAAGTTTTGATCCCGACAAAGAGTGGGCAGGGCAGTGTGTAAGTGTGGCGAGGATCGCACTGAAAGATCTTGATGATCCACAGGGCAAGGGCAAACGCTGGGATGGCAAGGCCTTTGAAGGTTCATGGAACGGCATTGGCATGCCCATCAACAGTTTGCAAATCCCTCGTGCGGAAGGGGGCGGACCGCAAAGCTCCCCAACCGGTGGTTTCCATTGGGGTCCTTCTGTTAGCTGGAACACTTATCTCAATTGCTGGGTCATGCTGATGGGCAAGGTAACCGGCACCACTTGGAAAGGCAGCACAATGTGGATCTCTTTCAATATGAATAAGGACCTCACCATTGGCGACAATTCACAACAGTGGAGCAAACCGCAACTGCTGCTGGATCGCGGTCCGGGCCATATTGTGTGGTATCCTTCCCTGCAACCCATGGATACGAAAGAAGACATCGAGAATAAATATACCTGCCTACGACTTGGAAGGGAAGCCCGCTTCTTCTTTAAGGACATGTACAAAGTGAATGGCAAAGATACCAGTGAGTACATCTCCGAGTATAAGATTCGTTTCAGCAAATAAGAAAAGTTGCGGCAGTTAATGGCGCAAACTTTAAAGCACCGGAGGAATTCTCCTGGCAACCATCATCAGGTCTGCCAACACCATCGCCGTTACGGCTTCCAAAACGGGCGGCACTCTTAATGCTATGCAGAGATCATGACGCCCTTTCACCGAGAAAGCTTCTTTAACGCCTGTTTCCCAGTTGAGGGTGAATTGCTCTTTAGGTGTTGAAGAGGTGGGCTTGATCGCGATGCGAAACACGAGCGGGTTTCCATTGCTGATGCCCCCAACAATTCCACCCGCGTGATTAGTTTCCGTTTCGCCTTCCATGGTATTGATGACATCATTATGTTGTATACCAAACATTGTTGCTGCTGCGAAACCGGTTCCAAATTCAATGCCGCGTACAGCGGGAATCGCAAACACAGCGTGTGCGAGGAGCGACTCCAATGAATCAAAAAACGGCTCACCTAATCCTACCGGGACACCTGTTACCACGCACTCTACAATTCCACCCACAGAGTCCTTGGCATCAATGCCCTTTTGCAAACCTTTCTCAATATCTTTTTCTCCACCCACTTCAATAATGGTGGCCTTTACCTGCATATTGCCCAGTAATTTTTTTGCAATGACGCCGGCAGCTACGAGTGCAACGGTAAGCCTTCCGCTAAAATGTCCGCCCCCGCGATAGTCTTCAAATCCGCCAAATTTCTGGTGCGCCACCCAGTCGGCATGCCCGGGCCTGGGCACCGCGCGCAGCTTATCATAATCACCTGAACGGGTGTTCTTATTCTCAAATAAAATAGTGATGGGTGCACCTGTAGTATGACCATTATACAGTCCGCTCTTGAAAATCGGAAGATCCTCTTCCTGCCTTGGCGTAGTTCCTTTCTGGGTGCCCCCTTTTCTACGTTCCAGGTCTTCCAGAAAATCGTCAACGGCAAGCGAGAGTCCGGCCGGACAACCATCAATGTTCACCCCGGCGGATTCACCATGTGACTCACCGAAAATGTTTACGCGAAATATTCTGCCAAATGCATTCATGCCAAATGTTTATTGTAAAACGGCACCGAGTAGCCGCATATCGTCATAAAAATCAGGATACGATTTGTTGATGGCTTCTGCCTCATGGATCTCGGTCTCACCATCTGCACCCAGGGCTGCCACGGCAATGGCCATCGCGATCCGATGATCATGGTGGGAATGCGCCACTGCGCCCTTCAATCCACCGCCGCCATGGATCACCATGAGGTCATCCTGCAACTCGATCCGCACGCCCATCTTCCCGAACTCTTCCTGTAAAGTTAAGGCCCTGTTGCTTTCCTTATGGGTAAGTCTTTTGGCACCGCTGATAACCGTGGTACCTTGTGCATAGGCGGCCAGGGCAACCAGCGGCGGAAACAGGTCAGGACATTCGGTGGCATCAAACTGATAGCCTTTCATTTTGCACTTGCGGATCTCAATGGTCTCCGGCATAACAGACATCCCCACTCCCGCGGCCATCATGGCCTGCAGCACCGCTTTATCGGCCTGTGTGGATAGTGGATCCAATCCGGAAACGGTGATATCTCCGGCAATGGCACCGGCTACCAGTAGAAACGCGGCTCCACTCCAATCTCCCTCTACCCTATAATCAATCTTTCCCTGAAGAGGCAGCTTCCTGCCCGGGAAATAAAATGTTTCGTGATTGTTCTGCTCCACTTCCCACCCAAAGCTTTTTAGCACCGCAAGCGTGAGATCGATGTAGGGTTTGCTCTTCAGGTCCTTCACAGTGATGGTCACATCTTTGGCATCCACGGCAGCGTAAGCCATCAGCAGCCCCGTCAGAAACTGCGAACTCAAGGAACCATCCACTTCCACATTCGCGGGTGTCAATGGACCCTGTATCTGTAACGGCAGTTTACCACCGTTAGACTGGATCTTGATCCCGAGCTTGGGGAATATCTCATCAAAAAAATCCATGGGTCTCGTGGTCAAACTTCCAGTACCCGTTACCGTTAGTTTTCGGTTACTCACTGCTGTGATGGGGGTGAACATACGAATGCCGAGACCGCTCTCCCCGCAGTCAATGGTATCGTGAACAGGGGTAACGCCAACGCTGTTCACGATCAGTTTGCCATCCTCCCATCGTGCTTCCGCACCTAGTTTTTGGATATTCTGCAGCGCTGCCCTGTCGTCATTGCTGGTGCCGGGATTGTGGATCACGGTCTCGCCTTTGCGGATGAGTGCAGCTGCCAATACCCGTTGCATGGAGCTTTTAGATGCCGGCGCCTCAATACTGCCTTTAACGGCACCGGGTTGTATCTTTACGATCATGCTTTTACCAATTTTTGCAACAGCTTCTCCAACTGTTTAAATTCCAATTCCTGCAACACCCCTTTGCCAATCGCCTTCAGCAATACATAATGGATCGATGAGCGCATCCGCTTCTTGTCCATCTTCATGATGTTCACCACTTTCTCCAGTTTGAAATTGGCATCAATGGGAAGGCCATACTGTGACAGAAGGCCCGTTACTTTTTCAGTGTGTTTGAAACCGGTGATCGCCTCACTTAGTTTACAGGCATAATGCATGCCAATGGCAACCGCTTTACCATGGCTGATCTCGTACTGCGTCTCGATCGCATGCCCGAGGGTGTGCCCAAAGTTCAGCAGCTTACGATCCCCCTTTTCAAACTCATCTTTCTGCACCACCACTGATTTCAGCAGGGCATTGCGCTGGATGATCTCTGTAAGCAGTTTCTTCTTTTTTTGCAGGCTTGCAATATCTTCCTGCTCAAGTATTCTGAACATCGCCGCATCACGAATGCAGGCATGTTTGATGACTTCGGCAAAGCCATCGGACCACAAATCATCGGGTAAAGTCGAAAGAAAGCTTGTGTCATACAAAAGGAAAGATGGTTGACGGATC
>JBKCVJ010000086.1:0-11350 GCA_046317915.1 Sphingobacteriales bacterium | reverse complement strand
GCCTCTTTGAGGTATACATATTGTCCGCCCGCCTTGGGGAACATCCCACTCAGCTCTCCATAACTCACCGCGGCGATGATGGTCATCACGGCCGTGATCACCCATACGCCAATCAGCCAGCCTGCACTGCCCACATTTCTCACGATGTCTGCACTCACGATGAAAATTCCCGAACCAATCATGGATCCTGCTACAACCATCGTAGCATCTAGTAGTCCCAGGCTGGGTTTAAAATTCGACTGTTCCGTCATGCAAAGGATTTATTTCGAAAGATAGGAAAAATAGGATATAGCCATTAGGTTATAGTGTTTAGGCCTTACATTTAATCAGAACTCCTTGTTATGAAAAAATTGTTCTGCCTGTTGACCCTTATAACCAGCATACATGCTTTTTCGCAGCCATTTGCTCCTGAATATTTCAATGCGATGAAATGGCGGATGATCGGTCCGCACCGCGCGGGCAGAACGGTTGGCGCCACCGGTGTGCCGTCTCAGCCCAATGTATTTTACATGGGCGTGAACAACGGTGGGGTATGGAAAACAACGGATTTCGGCAGGACATGGATACCCATTTTTGACGATCAGCCCACCGGATCTATTGGCGACATCGTTGTCTCACCATCCAATCCCAATGTCATCTATGTGGGAAGCGGCGAAGGCCTCCAACGTCCTGATCTTTCGGTAGGTGACGGGATGTACAAATCCGTCGATGGCGGTAAAACCTGGTCGCACATTGGCCTTCGGGAAGGCCAGCAGATCGGTGGTATGGCATTGGATCCGGAGAATGAGAACAGGCTGTTTGTTGCGGTGCTCGGCCATCCTTATGGTCCTAATAAAGAACGAGGTGTCTATCGCACACTGAACGGCGGAAAAACATGGAAACAAGTCCTCTACAAAGATGAAAATACCGGCGCCATCCAGGTGACCATCGATCCCAAAAATCCAAACATCGTTTATGCGGACCTTTGGGCAGGGCGGCAGGGGCCCTGGGAAAATGGTGCATGGAACGGACCGGAAAGTGGACTGTTTAAATCAACGGATGGTGGCGAGACCTGGGTGAAGTTGGAAAAAGGATTGCCTACAACGGCACAAGGGCTGGGAAGGATCGGCTTCTGCATTGCACCATCGGATCCAAATCGGTTATACGCCACCGTTGATGCCGGTGACAAACCAGGGATCTACCGTAGTGATGATGCGGGAGCCAGCTGGCAACTCATCCAATCCGATCCGCGGTATTGGGGAAGGGGCGCAGACTTTGCTGAAGTGAAAGTAGATCCCACCAATAAAGACATCGTCTACAGTGCCAACGTGGTTACCTGGAAATCAACAGATGGCGGTATGAACTGGACCGCCTTCAGGGGTGCGCCGGGCGGAGACGATTATCATCGCATCTGGATCAATCCTAACAACAATAAAATCATCCTCTTTGCATCTGACCAGGGTGCAATTATTACCGTAAATGGTGGGGAAACATTTTCATCATGGTACAACCAACCCACGGCACAGTTTTATCATGTGAGTACCGACAATGCTTTTCCATACAACGTCTATGGTGGCCAGCAGGAAAGTGGATCCGTAGGGATTGTATCCAGAGGCAACGATGGTTTCATCACTTATCGTGAATGGCATCCGGTTGGCGTGGAGGAATACGGATACGTTGCCGCAGATCCATTGGATCCCAACATCATCTATGGCGGTAAAATAACAAGGCACGATAAACGCACGGGACAAACGCAAAACATCGCTCCGGAAGCGGTGCGATCCGGTAATTATCGCTTCATCAGAACCGCGCCGGTACTCTTCTCGCCCATCGATCCCAAAACATTATTTTTTGCCGGCAATGTGCTGTTCAAAACACGGGACGGTGGTATGAACTGGTCCGTTATCAGTCCGGACCTTAGCAGAAGCGCATGGGACATCCCGGCATCAGTTGGTGTGTTCACCACTGAACAAATGAAAACCATGCCTCGCCGCGGTGTCATTTATACTGTTGCACCTTCATTCAAAGACTCGAATACCATCTGGTGTGGTACAGACGATGGACTGATTCATGTAACGCGCAATGGTGGTAAACAGTGGATGGATGTAACCCCATCATCCATCACTTCCTGGAGTAAGGTATCCTTGATGGAAGCGAGTCATTTTGATGTGAACACAGCTTATGCTGCCGTTAACCGGATCAGGCTCGATGACATGAAACCGCATATTTACAAAACACATGACGGTGGAAAAACATGGAAAGAAATTGTGCAGGGCTTGCCGGATGATCCGATCAATACCGTTCGGGAAGATCCTGTTCGCAAGGGCTTGTTGTATGCAGGTTCTGAACGCGCCGTGTATGTATCTTTTGACGATGGGGAACACTGGCAGTCTTTGCGTTTGAATATGCCCGCTACGTCTATCCGTGATCTGGTGATCAAGGACGATGACATCGTAGTGGGTACACACGGAAGAAGCTTCTGGATTCTCGATGACATCACACCGCTGAGGCAAATCAGTTCTGCGCTGAGCGGACAACCCATGATCCTTTACAAACCACAACAGGCCTGGCGTGTGCGATGGAGTACTTATACAGACACACCCGTTCCACAAGAAGAACCCGCAGGAGAAAATCCACCAGACGGCGCCGTTATCAACTACCATTTAAGCGCCAATGCAAGCCAAGTGAAATTGGAGATCCTTGACAACAAAGGAAAGTTAGTGCGAACTTACTCATCTAACGATAAGCCCTACACGAAACCGCAGGATAATGTCCCGGACTATTGGGTGAGGCCGCAGCAGATCCTGTCTGCTAAAGCCGGCGCACATCGATTCTCCTGGGATATGCACTACGATCCATTGGATATAGAGCCTACCTTCCCCATCAGTGCCGTGTACAAAAACACGCCACCAGATCCAACTTCTCCTTGGGTGATGCCGGGCACGTATACGGCAAGGCTTACAATAGATGGCAAGATGCAAACGCAGACCTTTGTTGTAAAGATGGATCCGCGGGTAAAAACTTCATTGAAGGATCTGCAGGCTCAGCATGATCTTTCCCTGGCTGTCTACGAGCATAGAAAGTTGCTCCTTAGTCAACGGCCTGTGTCAGAAGAAGAAAAACGTCAGCACGCCGCTAAACTCAGCAGGTCAGAACGGGTATTTGAAATGTTGCAAGGATCAGATATGCCGCCAACAGCGGCAATGATCAGCGCTGCCGCAGAACTGTTGCATTAAGTGACAATAAAAAAGGGCGCAACATCTGCGCCCTTCCCTAATGCCTTAATGCCTACTTCCCAGCTGCTGCAGGCTTCGTCGCCTTATACGCCTGGTTCAATCCATCTACCACTTCATTGGTGATGTTGTAAGCTGTATCCTTATAGAACAACACATTAATGCTGCTGCTATAGGAGAAGATATAAGAATAGCTTTTGGTAGTGTTGTAATTTGTCAGGAATGCATTGATCTTTTTCTTCAGCTCTTCCATCGTTTTGATACCTTCTTCCTGGATCTTCCTTTCCATATTGGCTTTCTGCTGTTCCAGGTTCTGCATCTTACGCGCATAGTCGCGCTGGAATGCTTCCGCTTCTACCTGTGTGATGGCATTGCCTTTTTGCACAAACGCTATACGCTCATTCTCTATACGCTGAAATGAATTATTCAGGTCACGATCCGCACCTTCTTTTTTCTTCTCAAACTCAGTCATTTTCTCACGATAGTAGTCATACTTCTCCTGGATGCTGTCCAGGTCAACATAAGCGATTTTCAATGGCCTGTTTGATGCAGTATCATTGCCAGCCGCTTTTGTGTTGATCTTGTCGATCTGCGAGTGGTTCTTAAAATGCAGGTAAAACAGCACGCCAACGAGAACGGCCAGAATCGCGGTAATGGCAGGTAAAATATTTTTCATGTCAGTTTACATTCAAAAGTCAAAAGTCAACATTCAAAAAATCAGTTTTTGACTTTTGAATGTTGACTTTTGAATGATTAATTATTCTTCTTCATCAAAGGTCATCGCTTCGCGGGTAGTTTGCAGGAGTTCATACTCCTCCTTGCTACCAACGATCATGTTCTCGAATTCCCTCATACCTGTACCGGCAGGGATATGGTGACCAGTGATAACGTTTTCCTTCAGACCCATCATATCATCCGTCTTACCCTGGATAGCGGCAGAAGACAATACTTTGGTTGTTTCCTGGAACGATGCGGCTGAGATCCAGCTTTGCGTACCGAGTGAAGCCTTGGTGATACCGAGCAACACAGGCCTTGATGTAGCGGCCCTCGCATCACGGAATTCAACCAGCTTCCTATCGTTCCTGCGCAATACGGAGTTTTCTTCACGCACCTCACGCAGACTTACGATCTGACCAGGTTTCAATTTAGCAGACTCACCGGCTTCGGTAACGATCTTCTTATCAAAGATCCAGTCGTTCTCCTCATTGAATGCAAACCTGTCTTCCAGATCCTCCTCAAGGAACCTTGTATCTCCCGGATCAACAATCTCTACTTTCTTCATCATCTGGCGCACGATCACTTCAATGTGTTTGTCGTTGATCTTCACACCCTGCAAACGATACACTTCCTGGATTTCATTCACCACGTACTCTTGTACCGCAAATGGACCTTTGATAGAGAGGATATCGCTTGGTGCAGTTTGACCATCAGACATTGATGTACCCGCCTTCACGAAGTCGCCATCCTGTGCCAGGATCTGGCGCGTCAACGGAACGAGGTATTTCCTCACCACACCATCTTTCGCTTCCACCACGATCTCGCGGTTACCACGCTTGATGGCACCAAAGGTTACCACACCGTCGATCTCAGAAACGATCGCAGGGTTACCTGGGTTACGGGCTTCAAACAATTCGGTTACCCTTGGCAGACCACCCGTGATGTCACGGAGTTTACCCAATACCCTCGGGATTTTCACCAACACTTGCCCGGCTTTCACATCCTCACCGTCATCGATGATCAGGTGTGCACCTACTGGCGTGTTATAGTTCTTAGATTCTTTCTTGCCTTCAACAATGATCGCAGGGATTTTCGTCTTATCCTTGGTATCGATCACCACTTTCTCACGGTGTCCTGTTTGCTCATCTGACTCTTCACGGAAGGTCACACCTTCAATAACGTTCTCGAGTTTGATCACACCAGGAATCTCTGCAAGAATGACATTGTTGAACGGATCCCATGAGCAGATCACATCGCCCTTCGCTACTTTCTGGCCATCATTCACCTTCAGCGTTGCACCATATGGTACGTTGTTGGTGATCAGCAGCCTGTCGTTCTTTACGTCCATGATCCTTACTTCACCAGTACGACCAATAACGATATCTACTTCGCTGCCATCATTGTTTTTCGATTTAACCGTACGCAAACCATCGAACTGGATGGTACCGTCAAACTTCGCAATGAGTTGTGAATCTACAGCAGCAGATCCGGCAACACCACCCACGTGGAAGGTACGAAGGGTCAACTGTGTACCTGGTTCACCGATGGACTGTGCAGCGATGATACCAACAGCATCACCACGTTGTGCCAGCGCACCTGTTGCCAGGTTCACCCCATAACACTTCACACACACACCGCGCTTGCTCTCGCAGGTCAGTACAGATCGGATCTCTACTGTTTCAATACCTGCATCTTCAATGCGCTTCGCCACTTGCTCGTCAATGGCATCACCTGCATCGCAGATGATCTCATCAGACAATGGATCATACACATAATGAAGTGAAGTACGGCCCACGATCCTGTCGTACAATGGTTCTACGATGTCCTCATTATCTTTCAGCGCACTGGTGGCAATACCACGCAGTGTGCCACAATCTTCTTCCATGATCACTACATCCTGCGCAACGTCAACGAGACGACGGGTCAGGTAACCGGCATCGGCCGTCTTAAGGGCCGTATCCGCAAGACCTTTACGCGCACCGTGCGTAGAGATGAAGTATTCCAATACACTCAGACCGTCTTTGAAGTTGGAGAGGATCGGGTTTTCGATGATCTCGGAACCTGAAGAACCACTCTTTCTTGGCTTGGCCATCAGACCCCTGATACCAGCGAGTTGTTTTACCTGCTGCTTGGAACCACGGGCACCGGAATCCAACATCATGTATACAGAGTTGAACCCTTGCCTGTCAATAGCCATCTCCCTGATCAGGGTTTCGGTTACCTTGGTATCCACCCTTGACCAGATGTCAATGATCTGGTTGTAACGTTCGTTGTTGGTGATCAGACCCATGTTGTAGTTGTCCCAAACTTCCTGAACCTCACCGGCAGCTTGTTCCACCATGGATTCTTTCAGGTTCGGGATAACAAGGTCTTCAATGTTGAACGACAAACCACCACGGAAGGCCATGCGGAAACCGAGTTCTTTGATGTTGTCAAGGAACTTAGCGGTTGTGGGAACGTCAGTGATCTTTATGATGTCACCGATGATCTCACGCAGGTTCTTCTTCGTCAGGAGCGCATTCACATAACCCACTTTTTTGGGAACCACCTGGTTCACCAATATGCGGCCCACCGTTGTTTCAATCAGTTTATGTTCCAGTTCGTCCTTATCATTACGCACATCGGTTTTCACCTTGATGAACGCATGCAGATCGATCCTGTTTTCGTTGTACGCAATGATCACCTCATCCGCACTGTAGAAAGTCATGCCTTCACCACGAACTTTTTCTGTTTCGGTAGTGCGCTTGCCTTTAGTGATATAATACAGACCAAGTACCATGTCCTGCGAAGGCAGGGTGATTGGCGTACCATTCTGCGGGTTAAGGATGTTGTGTGACGCCAGCATCAGCAGTTGCGCTTCAAGCACAGCCGCGTTGCTCAGTGGCACGTGTACCGCCATCTGGTCACCGTCAAAGTCAGCGTTGAAAGCCGATGTAACGAGTGGGTGCAGCTGGATCGCCTTACCTTCAACCAGTTTGGGCTGGAAGGCCTGGATACTCAAACGGTGCAGTGTTGGGGCACGGTTAAGCATAACCGGGTGACCCTTCAGAATATTTTCGAGGATATCCCAAACGATGGCTTCCTTGCGGTCAACCAGTTTCCTGGCTGATTTCACCGTTTTTACAATACCCCTTTCAATCAGTTTACGAATGATGAATGGTTTGAACAGCTCAGCTGCCATGTCCTTCGGCAAACCGCACTCGTGCAGTTTTAGCTCAGGACCTACCACGATAACGGAACGACCGGAGTAGTCAACACGCTTACCGAGAAGGTTCTGACGGAAACGACCCTGCTTACCTTTCAGTACATCAGAGAGCGATTTCAGTGCACGTCCGCCTTCGGCTTTAACCGCGTTTGATTTACGGCTGTTATCGAATAATGAATCGATGGCTTCCTGCAACATCCGCTTCTCGTTACGAAGGATAACTTCAGGTGCCTTGATCTCCAACAGACGCTTCAGACGGTTGTTACGGATGATCACCCTGCGGTAGAGATCGTTCAGGTCAGAAGACGCGAAGCGACCGCCATCCAGAGGAACAAGCGGGCGAAGTTCCGGTGGAATCACCGGGATATACTGCATCACCATCCACTCGGGACGGTTCTGGATTCTCAGGTTGGCATCACGGAAAGATTCCACAACGCTCAGACGCTTCAACGCGTCAGCCTTACGCTGTTGGGAAGTCTCGGTTGCGGCTGCATTCCTCAGGGAGAAGCTCAGGCCATCCAGATCGATGCGGGCCAGCAGGTCATGCGCGGCTTCGGCACCCATCTTCGCGATGAATTTATTGGCATCCTCATCAGGGAGGTACTGGTTATCCTTTGGCAAAGTATCCAGGATGTCCAGGTACTCTTCTTCCGTCAATAAGTCGCCAGTATTCTGACCTTTGTCAACGCGAAGACCCGGTTGGATCACCACATAACGTTCATAATATATAATGCTCTCGAGCTTCTTGGAGCTCATACCGAGCAGGTAACCGATTTTGTTGGGCAAACTCTTGAAATACCAGATATGAATCACTGGTACAACAAGCTTGATGTGGCCCATACGCTCGCGACGAACCTTCTTCTCTGTTACTTCCACACCGCAACGGTCACACACGATACCCTTGTAACGGATACGCTTGTATTTACCGCAGGCACACTCATAATCTTTCACAGGACCGAAAATTCGCTCGCAGAACAAACCATCACGCTCCGGCTTATAGGTCCGGTAGTTAATGGTTTCTGGCTTCAGCACTTCACCAAAGGAACGCTCCAGGATAGAATCCGGAGAAGCAAGGCTGATGGTGATCTTTGAGAAGTTTGACCTTGGCCGATTTTCTTTCTTGATAGCCATAATTATTTCTGAAGTTTAACCGGTTAACTTAATCGCGTAAATACAAAAAAATCCCCTGACGCCCATCCTTGTGAGCAGTCATTGAAAATCAATCAGTTATATATGTTTTCAACCCAGGAAAAAGCCAGCATTCCGAAATTAAGGACGGCAAAGTTAGTTTTTTTTGTCCGTCGGACAAAAAAAACTAACTAATGTGGTTCAACACTTCGCGTTGGCATCGGGCATAAAGTACCACGCAATTAACGATCTGCACAATGGCATAAATAAATTATATAATTATTATATATGTGTTGTCCGGGATATCTTTTTCAAAGTACTTCTCCTGTAAGATTCCCTACAATATTTTTTTTGCCCGAATTACTTTTTTTATTTTCATACTTTTACTACACAATCGCGTGCCGTATGAATAAACCCTTTAAGTTCAAGCCGTTGATGCTGGTGGCAACGATGCATATCCTCCTCATCACCATCGCAAAGTCGCAGGGATACTCCCCGCTGGGCGATCAGACCACCTGCGGGACGAACTTGAATGATCGCTATTGATTAAAAAAGCAAAATAACCGATATGAGCATATTAGCAAATAAGCAACGTAAGCAGTTTGCAACTCTTTCAGGCATTTTACTATTGTTGCTACTGACAGTTTCATCTGTTCAGGCTCAATACACCTGGGTTGGCACAACGGGCGATATTAATGCGGCTTCAAACTGGAGCCCAAGTGGAGTCCCAATTGCCGGAAATACGTGTACGTTTGGTAATACGGGAATCACAACAACCGTAACCGGTAATCCTGCCCCAGGTGTGTTGATTGTGGTTAATTCTTCTGCAGGTGTAAAAGATTATACCATTAGCGGTGTATTGTCAGGAGCAACAACAGTTACAAAAAACGGTTCCAGTAAACTTACGCTTACCGGGACAAACACCTATAGCGGTATAACAAATGTGAATGCAGGTATCTTAAATATTCAGAACAATTCTGCACTTGGAACTACTGCAAACGGCACGGTGGTGGCAAGTGGTGCCAGATTACAACTGGAAAATAATATCACCGTAACGGGTGAGTCGCTTACGCTAAATGGTGATCCTACTAAAGTGTCTGCAGTTGGCGGAACAATGGCAACTAATGGTGCTTACGCAGTTCGTACTTTCAGAGCCAATGATAACTTTACTGTAATCAATGGAGGAACAGTGGAATATCTAGTCATCGGCGGCGGCGGTGGTGGTGGTGGTGGCTTCTCAGTCGGCAATTGGACCGGCGGCGGCGGCGGTGGGGCTGGCGGTTATCGGAGTTCCGTGTCCGGTGAAACGTCTGGCGGCGGCGCTGGCGCTGAATCACCGCTTACGCTTGGTGTTGGTAACCATCCGATAGTTGCGGGTGGTGGTGGTGCCGGTGGTTCGGTAACTAACAATGGAACCAATGGTTTTGATTCGTATATTCAAAGTCCTTCATCTGTGGATCTCATTCGTTCTGCAGGCGGTGGTGGTGGCGCTGGAGCGCAGTCTTTTATTCGGAGAGATGGGCTCGCAGGAGGTTCAGGCGGTGGTGCAGCAGGAGGCCAGGGAACGGGAAGCATAGGAGGTTCAGGCACCACTTCACAAGGGTACAATGGCGGCTTACACGGAGCAAACAGAGGTTCAGGAGGAGGAGGAGGAGCTGGGGGGCTAGGGATAAATTCGAGTGACGCAGGATTTGATGGCTATAACAACTACGCTAAGCAGCATGGTGGTACGGGAGGGCCTGGCGTGTTCTCTTCTATTACCGGCGTGTCAATACAACGCGGCGGCGGCGGTGGTGGCGGCTGCGACGAAACTAATAATTACCTACCGGGAATCGGTGGTTTAGGTGGCGGCGGAACCGGCGGTACGCCTACAAATACGAACGGAACGCCGGGAACTGCCAATACTGGCGGCGGTGGCGGTGGTGGGACCCAGTCTGCGGGTGGCAACGGTGGGTCAGGTGTAGTCATTCTTCGTTATTTCACTACAGGCGGACTGGAAAACGTTAGTGGGGTTAATACCTGGACAGGTGCTGTAACTTTGGCAAGCAATAGTACTATTTTAACAAATACCGGAACACTCAACGTATCCGGCACTATTGGTGGTTCATATTCTATAACAAAAACCGGCGCAGGAACGCTTACGCTAACCCAAGCCAACACATATACTGGTGGAACAACACTAAGTGAAGGAACTTTGAATATTAATAATGCAAGTGCTTTAGGCACTGTGGCAGGTAATTTCATTATTGAAGAAGGGACAAAGATTGATAATACTTCAGGAGGAGCTCTCACTACGGTTAATTATCCTCAATTATGGATTGGAGATTTTGCTTTTACAGGCACAGAGGATTTGAACTTAGGTACAGGTGCTGTAACCATGACTGCCAGCAGGCAGGTTACAACTACTACATCTGGTAAAACACTTACTCAAGGTGGAATCATAAGTGGTGCCGGTTTTAGATTAACAAAAGCGGGAGCGGGGAACCTTACCCTGGCAGGTGCAAATACATTTACAGGTGGTGTCACACTTAATGCAGGAGTGCTCAATATAAACAATACCCAGGCATTGGGTACTGTGGCAGGCACATTCATTATTAACGGAGGTGCTATTGACAATACTACCGGAGCAGCCATCACTACACTCAATTATCCGCAAACCTGGAATGGTGATTTTTCCTTTACCGGAACGCAGGATTTAAATATGGGTACAGGTGCCGTAGCAATGACTGCCAGCAGGCAGATTACAACTACTACATCTGGTAAAACACTTACTCAAGGTGGAATCATTAGTGGTGCTGGTTCTAGATTAACAAAAGCTGGAGCAGGAACTCTTACACTAACAAGTGCAAATATATTTACAGGTGGTGTCACGCTTAATGCAGGAGTGCTCAATGTTAATAATACGCAGGCATTGGGTACTGCGGCAGGCACCTTCATTATTAACGGAGGAACAATTGATAATACTTCAGGGAGTGATATCACTACGGTTGATTATCCGCAAGCGTGGAATGGCGATTTTGCTTTTACAGGAACAAATAACCTGAACTTAGGTACAGGCGCAGTAACCATGAGTGCCAGCAGGCAGGTT
>JBKCVJ010000085.1:0-3570 GCA_046317915.1 Sphingobacteriales bacterium | reverse complement strand
AGCGCTCAACGTGAAAACAGCAACGAGGAAGAGGAATACGATTCTCATAGCCCTAAATGTAAGAAAATGAACGGCATTCAGTACTTTACGCACCCCAAACTGACTATATGAGGTTAATTGTTATTAGGTTATTTGTTATTGGGTTAGTAGTTATTGCATCCACCTTACACCTTCAAACTTTCGCGCAGACGCCTGATGAATTCCTCGGGTATCCCCTCGGCAGCAAATACACGCCTCACCATAGGGTGATTGCTTATGCTGAAGCGGTGGCAAAAGCCAACCCCAGCACAATGAAATTTGCTGAATATGGCAAGACTTATGAGAACCGGCCGCTGGTGACGGTGACCATTGGTAGTGCAGAAAATATTGCCAGGTTGGAGGAGATTCGGCTCAATAACCTCCGACTGGCAGGCATGTCGAAGGACCGCATGGCGCCGAATGAAAACGCACCCGCCATCGTGTGGATGAGCTATAACGTGCACGGTGCTGAACCGGCATCCAGCGAAGCGGCGATGAAAACCATCCACGCGCTGAGCAAAGGCGGGGAGTGGACGAAAAACGTGGTGGTGATCATTGATCCATGCATCAACCCAGATGGCAGAGATAGATATGTGAACTGGTACAACGGTGCGCGCAGTGCCTTACCGGATGCGGATCCATTCGCGCGGGAACACCAGGAACCCTGGCCCGGCGCAAGGAGTAACCATTATAATTTTGATTTGAACCGCGATTGGGCCTGGATGAGCCAGGTGGAAACACAACAGCGGATAAAAATATACAACGCCTGGTTGCCGCAAGTGCACGTGGATTTTCACGAGCAGGGCATCAACTCACCCTATTATTTTGCACCCGCTGCAGAACCTTATCACGAAGTCATCACACCCTGGCAGCGCGAGTTCCAGGTGTTGATTGGTCGCAACCACGCGAAGTATTTTGACGCCAACGGCTGGCTCTATTTTACGAAGGAACGTTTTGATTTGTTGTATCCCGCTTATGGAGATACCTATCCTACGTACAACGGCGCCATCGGGATGACCTATGAACAGGGTGGTATCGGCGGCGGATTGGCCGTGGTGACAGAGAGCGGTGATACGCTGACCTTGAAAGACCGCTTGGAACATCATTATACTACCGGCATGTCTACGGTGGAAGTGAGTTCACGTGAAGCGGCAAGGCTCGTGAAAGAGTTTCGTAAGTTTTTTGCCGATGGCATGCAGAATGGATTCGGTGAGTACAAGAGTTATGTGATTGAGTTGGATGTGAAGAATGCGAGCTTGATCGACCGGCTTAAAAAATTCCTGGATGATAACGGGATTGCTTATGAGTGGGGTGCAGACAACAAATCCTACAAGGCATACAATTATATTACCGGAAAAGAAGAAACCAAAACATTTTCGCCTATCAGTTTAGTCTTGCCATCGCAACAGCCTAAATCGGCTATGTTGAAAGTATTGTTTGAACCACGGTCACGCATAACCGATTCTGCCACCTACGATGTTACGGCTTGGTCGATTCCCTATGCATGGGGATTAAAAGCCTATGCCTCCACCGTACGCGTAGGCAGCGGGGCAAAACTCCCAATCAACGAGCGATTGCCCGGGGGTAACTGGGGCGCAGATATGATGGGTGCGATGGGCGTGGCCATTCCCTGGAATGATCTCTCCAGTGCCAAGGTGCTGGCTGAGTTGATGAAGCGCGGCGTGAAAGTAAGGGTGGCTGATGAGCCTTTTGAAATTGGTAAAGCCAAGTTCGACCGCGGTACGCTTATTGTTTTGAAAACATCGAACAAGAGTTTTGGAAACGAGCTATTCAAGCAAGTAAGTGAGGCCATAGCCGTTGCCGGAAATGAACTGGTGTTGCGGTATCCGATCGGAACGGCATTTGCAGATAAAGGAGCGGATCTGGGAAGCTCCAAAGTGCGTTTTATTAAGAAACCCAAAGTAGCGCTCTTCACAGGTCAAGGCATCAGTGCCTATGCCGCGGGAGAGATCTGGCATTATTTTGAGCAGGATCTGAAATATCCAGTCTCATTAGTAAATGCAGAGAACGCGGGCAGTTTGCGTTGGAGCGAGTTTGATGTAGTCATCATGCCGGAAGGAAATTACCGCTTCCTCAATGATAAGAACGGACAAGACGCATTGAAAAATTGGGTCAGGCAGGGAGGAAGATTGATTGCCACAGAAAATGCTGTTCCGCAATTGGCCAACCTGGAGATCGGCATAAAATTGAAGAAAGCAGATGAAGGAAAAGACACACCGAAAGACTATGATCTGCTGAAACGATATGAGAACCGTGAGCGGGATTACCTGCCGAACAGCATTCCCGGTGCCGTGTATAAAGTGGATCTGGATAATACACACCCGCTTGCCTTCGGGATGCCGGATCATTATTTCACACTGAAGATGGATGATAATATCTATGAGTTCCTGAAAGACGGCTGGAACGTGGGCGTGATGAAGAAAGAAGCTTATGTGAGCGGTTTTGCCGGCAGCAAAACAAAAACGAAATTGAAAGACGGTACGTTGATCGGTTCCGTTCCTGTTGGTCGGGGTTCCGTGATCTTCTTTACCGATGATCCCGTGTTCCGCAGTTTCTGGAATGCCGGAAAACTCCTATTTGCCAACGCCATATTTATTGCCGAATAAAAAAGAACATGAGAATTTGTATCCGACCTGTAGGGCTGTTATTGGTTAGTGTGTTATCGGTTATTTTGCTGAGTTATTGCCCGGCGATTAAAGCACAACCACCGGCAACATACTCTAGTGCTGATATATTGCAGGGTTTGCAAAAGTTGAAAGTGCTGGGTTCTGTTTTGTATGTTGCCGCGCATCCCGATGATGAAAACACCAGACTCCTCGCCTGGCTTTCTAAAGATCGTTTATACCGCACCGGATATCTATCCATCACCCGTGGTGATGGCGGACAAAATCTGATTGGTGAAGAACAAGGCGTGGCCCTGGGCATGATACGCACACAAGAGTTGTTGGCAGCGAGACGCATTGACGGTGCGGAACAATTCTTCACCCGCGGCTATGATTTCGGATTTTCAAAAAGCACCGAAGAAGCCCTCAAGACCTGGAACCATGATAAAGTCTTAGGCGATGTGGTCTGGGTGATTCGCAAATTCAAACCGGATGTCATCATCACAAGATTTCCTGAAGATCAACGGGCAGGTCACGGTCATCACTCCGGTTCAGCAGTGTTAGCCCGCGAGGCCTTCAAAGCAGCCGCGGATTCAAAAATGTTTCCCGAACAACTGCAACGCGGCGTAACCGTTTGGCAGGCCAAACGCATTTTATGGAACACCTTCAATTTCGGAAACAATAACACAATAACCGATAACCAATTTAAAGTTGACGTTGGCACCTATAACCCTCTCCTCGGCAAAGGCTTTGGCGAGATCGCCGCGGAAAGCAGGAGCCAGCACAAGAGCCAGGGCTTTGGGGTACCCGCTACTCGAGGTTCTACTTTTGAATATTTTTCACCTATTGCAGGGGACCCCGTGAAGCAAGATCTCTTAGACGACGTAGACGTGACTTGGCAAAGGGTTCAGGGTTTAGGGATTAGGGA
>JBKCVJ010000084.1:0-14392 GCA_046317915.1 Sphingobacteriales bacterium | reverse complement strand
GTATTCACTGTTTCGCCAATGGAAATGGAAGGCATAGCAGGCTATTTGCCGACCTGTTGGCCGAAAAAATATTCAACCTGCCGCTATACACCTGGGGTGCATTTCAAAAACTGGGGAAAGACTCAATGAGACAGTCATATCTAAGTGCATTGCGCGAAGCCGATAAAGGGAACTACGAGCCACTCATTGCGTTTGCAAGATCCTAATACTCAAAAATCATTTCTGGATATGGCATTGATCAGGCCGGCAAGCCAGATCAGAAATCCTACCCAAAGCTTCCAAGAGACACGTTTGTAATACCAGATGATCGCTGCAAATAGAACCGCATACACAGCCAACCAGAGCTCCAAAAAGATGGACGGAAAAATATGATCCACCCATCGATCCATGCCTGGCTGGATCAGCCAAAGGCTCGCCATCAGCATATTTGTCTTGTGTTGCAAAAGATTCTTTCTGCGCTGCCAGAATGCTAAAGCAACCAACACCACGGCAAAGGCCAATTGTGAAGAAATCATTTTCGATAGTGGTCTGAGATATCCCTTCTCCAGAAAAAACTCTGATACAAATACCCTGTACTCAGCGCCATTCCTACAAAAAAAATCATTCCTGCTATGCCAAGACGTTGATGCATTTGTCAATCAATCATACAGTCATTCAGACATTCAGGAAATCTGAAGTTGGTATCCTGATATCCAGACGGCCACTCCGGAATGCCAGCTTGCCAACTTCTGAATACCAGTATTACAGTATTAATGTATGCTTGTATTCCAAACTAGCCTTTCGGTAATTCCCACGGCGCCCGATACACCGGCCGGATCATTGCATTTGCCGCGGCATTGTTACCGAAGTTCTTAGTTGCTTCATTCCACTGCAATGCCGTTCCCGTCTTGAGAGCGATATTCCCCATATGCGCATATAGCGCCACAAGCCTGCCATTCTCGATTGTGCAATTAGGATCCTTGCGCGTCTTTATACACTCGAGGAAATTCTTCATATGCGCCTCGTGCGAGTCTTTACCCGGTTGCAGCGGAAGCGGCTGGGTTTTGAATTTCTCCCCGTCCTTCTCCGGTATCATCTCCCACCCTTCACGGTTGATCACTAGTGTACCAAGATTACCAATAAAAGCGAGTCCATAATTTCGGTTATACGGCCCCGTTTGGGTGCCGGCAATATGGCTCCAGTTGATCACGTAATCTTTCAGTTGGTAACTCACATCCATGGTGTCAAAAGTCTCATGCGCATGATCCTGAAAAGCAAAATTACCTCCCGTAGCCGTTACAACCAATGGTGTTGTATCGATGGCCTTCGCCCATAGGGCCATATCCAGTAAGTGCACACCCCAATCTGTTAACAATCCGCCCCCATAGTCCCAGAACATCCGCCAGGAGCCATGAAACCGGGTGGGATTGAAGCTTCGCTCAGGCGCGGGCCCCAGCCACATGTTGAAATCCACACCGGGTGGTGGCGTGGTGTCTGGCTTCTTCGGTTGACCGATACCGTAATTAAAATTGGCCCATACATTTACCTTGCGGAGATCGCCGATGCCGCCGCTGCGCATGATGTCCATTGCATCTTTCCAATGCGGCGCACTGCGCTGTTGTTGCCCCACCTGCACCACTCTTTTGTATTTGCGGGCATATTGCACCATGATATCACACTCCGCTATACTATTGGCCAGTGGCTTCTCCACATAGATATCTTTACCTGCTTCACAGGCCGCTAGAAATGGCAAACAATGCCAATGATCCGGTGTACCGATGATCACTGCGTCTATCGTCTTATCATCCATGACCCGTCTGTAATCTTTATACATGGCCGGCACCTTCCCTGTCCTCTTCCCCACTTCCTCTGCCCTTTTCTTCAGTATGTCATCGTCCACGTCACAAAGTGCCACACACTCCACGCCTGGCTGCTTGATCGCGTTCTCCAGATCACCGAAGCCCATGTTTCTGCAGCCAATTAGTGCAACCCTTATGGTATCTGAAGGGTTTAGGGAATAGGGATTAGGGTTTAGCGCGTATGCACCGGCAGCGAGAGAAGTGTTGCGGATGAAGGTTCTTCTGGTTGTCATGATCATTTATTTGGAATCCTGGAAACCTGGAATCTTGAAATCCTGAATGCTGGAGTCTGGAATCCTGAATTCCGAAGTTCAGGATTCCCGGTTTTCGGGCTTTCCAGATTCCAGGATTCCAAATTTGCATCAAAGCAATGGTTGAAGATAGTCCCTCGCTTTCAACATCCCTTCCACAATTTTCTCCCTGCACGTTTCATACATCTTGTCTTCAAACTCAATCACTACCGGTCCCGCATAGCCGCTTTCGCGCACACCGTTCAGGAATTTCTTCCAGTCCACATCTCCCAGCCCTGGCAGTTTGGGCGAATGATATTCAAGAGGCGTTGCCATTATCCCCACACGATCCAGTTTGTCTTTGAACAGCTTCGCGTCTTTCAAGTGAATATGAAAAAGCTTGTGTTTGAATTCCAGCAAGGGCTTCAGGTAGTCCATCTGTTGCCAGATCATATGTGACGGATCATAGTTTAGTCCGAAATGCGCACTCGGTATGATCTCAAACATCTGCTCCCATATAGCCGGACTGATGGCCAGATTTTTCCCGCCGGGCCATTCGTCATACGTGAACAACATCGGGCAATTTTCGATCCCGATCTTCACACCCTGCTGTTCTGCATGTGCTATGATCGGAGGCCAATATGCCTTGAACTGTTCCAGATTCTCCTGCAGGTTCAGTCGCGGATCCCGGCCAATGAAGGTATTCACCACAGGCACGCCTAACCGCGCCGCTGCTGTGATTACTTTCTTGATATGCCCGAAATAAAAATCCCTTTTTTCATGATCCGGATCCAAAGGGTTTGGATAATAACCGAGGCCGGAAATATAAACACCCTTCTCTTCCAGCAATTCGTTGATCTCTTTCACCTGAGCATCATCCAGATGATCCACATCAATATGGGTAACACCAGCATACCGACGCTCTGCAAGCCCCTTCGGCCAACACATCACTTCCAAACATGCAAATCCATTGTTGGATGCAAAATCTAACACGGTTTCAAAATCATCATCCGCAAAAATGGCGGTGACAAATCCTAGTTCAAGCATATTTACTTTTTCATTGTTTCGTACAACCAATTCAGGTTTTCAGCATCAGTCATGGGCGCCGCCATCGGCTTCAGGTCTAATACCATCACTGTTTTGGTGTCATTGCTGAATAAGGGCCAATGCAGCATTCCCTTCGCATTGGGATCTCCATGCTTCACAAAATTTACCCAATAACTGCTCATAAGATCCGCCAGTGCCTGATCATCCGGCTCATAAGGTCTGTCGCCCGATTTCAGGTTGTTATACGCATAAGGGACCTCCCCTGTATGAAAGGCGCCATACTTCGCATACTCACCCGTAGCGGGCACTTTGCGAGTAAAGCGATATACATACACTTTGCGATTCTTTGTGGCCTGGTCTCTGGCCCAGATATAGTTAGGCATACCAAAAATCTGATCACGCGATAAATAAAGCGCCGATCTCGCTGCTTCTTCATCAGTGGATCCTGGATAGTATCGTAGTGCCATAGCCGAATCCTTGCCAAACTGTTTTCCCATGCCAGTGCGATAATTATCCGCGTTTTGTGCCGGACCAAACACCATCCCCTCGTCCTGGTTCCAGCCGGTCATCAGGATCACATTGTTTTCTTTATTCTGCGCAAAAATATCAGCGATCTGCTGCGGAAGCACATAGCCATCGATGATTGGGCCGCGTACGGAACCGTTCTTTTTCATTAACTCTTCGGCAGGCAAGGTACGTAGTTGCGCAAGACTTGCACCTGCGGCTAATCTCGCCCCATCCTGCTCCGCATCCTTAAGCGTTGCATTTCCCCGGGTCACACTGGCACCGCTCTGTGCAATCGCTTTATGAAACAACCCTTTGGTCAACGGTGTAGCCACCATGGCATGAACACTCATGGAGCCTGCGGATTGTCCTGCAATGGTGATGTTGCCAGGATCTCCTCCAAATGCAGCAATGTTGTTCTGCACCCACTGCAGTGCAGCGGCTTGGTCCATCAGTCCGTAATTTCCAGAGGCATTACGGCCAGACTCTTTCGTCAATTCCGGATGCGCAAAGAATCCGAATATGCCGACACGGTAATTGATACTGACAAATATGATACCATGCTTTGCCATCGCTTCGCCGTCGTATATAGCGCATCCACTGCCACCAGAAGAAAATCCGCCTCCATAAATCCAGACCAGCACAGGCCGTTTTTCTTTACCATTTTTCGCACCGCTCCAGACATTCAGGTAAAGGCAGTCCTCGCTGATGGGCTCCTTAGGAATGAGATATCCCCAGGTCCATGGACCAAATGGCGCGGGCTTACCCTGCATGGGACTGGCGCCATAAGCTGTACATGCCTTCACGTCTGTCCATGGTTTCACGGGCTGCGGCGCCTTCCATCGAAGCTCCCCTACTGGCGGCGCAGCAAATGGAACACCTTTGAAAATCTGAATCCCATCAGACAACATCGTCCCGGAAATTTTTCCCGATTGTGTTTGTACGATGGGCTGCGCGTTCAAATGCGAACAGGCTAAAAAGAAAAATATGGAAAGCAATTTTCTCATTGCAAAAAGATACAACATAATAGCTATTAGCTAGTAGCTAATGGCTATTTTTAAATGCCATGAGTAAAGCATTGATCTTCGATCTTGATAATACCATCTACCCTGTTCATAGCATCGGTGCGGCCTTGTTTGCGCCGTTATTTTCAATGCTTGAAGATAGCGGTGAAATACAGGAGCAGATGGATGCAGTGAAAGATGCCATCCAGCACAAACCTTTCCAGGTGGTGGCCGCTGAGTTCGGGTTCAGTGATGCGCTCACCCAAACGGGAATTAAGTTGCTTCAAAACCTCAGCTACAACGGGCCCATAGCGCCATTTCCTGATTTTCAGCTTGTGCCCATCCTGCCACAACCTAAATTCCTGGTGACTACTGGCTTCTCCCGGCTACAAGAAAGTAAGATCAATGGCATGCAGATCCGTAGCCTGTTCCAGGAGATCCATATCGTGGATCCATTGCTGGAGGCCCGAACCAAAAAAGACGTTTTTTCGGATATCCTTATCCGTTATGCATACCAACCGGATGAAGTACTGGTCATCGGCGATGATCCCGATTCAGAGATCAAAGCCGCACAAGATTTGGAGATACCAGTGATCCTCTACGACGCACTTGAACGATACCTTGATTGGAATGCGTCCAAACGAATCACAAACTACAGGGAGCTGCTAATAGCTACTAGCTAATAGCTATTAGCAATCAAAGCTTGATAATTCTGCGGGTTTCTATTTTATTCCTGAACCTCGCTTGCACGATGTACATTCCTGCGGCCCATGCTGAGATATCATATCGATAATAATTCAATCCTGTATTACCGGTAAGTTGGGTCAGTACAGGCTGTCCGAAACTATTGAATACCTGGATGGATTCAAGGTCAACCGGATTCGGAAAGAATTGCACTTCGATATAACTGTTTGCCGGATTAGGTGTCACCATAAACCCTTTGGCCTTCAGGTTGGGATTAATGCTGATGGTGCGTAAACGCACGTCATCGATATAAATATTATTCTCAAACCCTGTGGTATTCCGGAAAGCCATGATCAGGTCGCCCTGGTTGATATATGAAGTCAGATCAATGGAATCTTTCCGCCACTCATCGCTTGTAGGTGTATAAGGGATGGTGACTTCGGTGCGATTGGTGACGAGTGTGCTGCCCCATTTTTTATACAAAGAAGTATAGCTTGCGCCGCAGTCCTTACTGATCAATACTTCCAGTGTATCCCAATTATTATTTGGCGTTGAGAGTGGAGAGTATGCCGCAGCGGCCACCCAGAAACTCAGGAAAGCAGAATCTGTGTTTGCAACATTAAATTGCGGCATACGCAGATCGTCCCTTCTGCCAATCCTGCTGCTGTTGAAATTGTTAAAGTAAACAGAGGACGCGCCCGACTTTGAAGCCACGGTTGTGCGCGTCCACGCAAAATCCAGATTAGGGTTTACAATATCCCAGTTTAAGGGAGGATATCCGATCTCAAATCCCTCTGTGAATCTGGACACCGGTGCGTTGTAGGTCACCAGCTGGCTGAGACTATCGTTATCCGGGCGCCCATCGGTTTTGCCATTGGGCGAAAATACAATTGCAGCAATAGAAGACCTGCCCGATGGTAGTTGCAGTGCGTTGATCGACACAGCAGTTTGTGCGCCTGGCGCAAGTGAACCCTGCCATTGAAACACACTAACGTTATTGCTTAACCGAAAACGAATACTCGCCGAGGTTACGGTTTGTTTACCCTTGTTGGAAAGGGTCACAACGGGAGTCACTGTATTCTGGCATTCCCGGGCAGAAGGCCTCAGGATAGAAGTTACTGCCAGGTCAAGATCATAAACCGTGGGCGGCGTACAGGCATCAGACTGGAAGAGTCCGGGTCTGAACTGTTCCGCTGCAGCAACCATCCGGTTCGCCTGGCCTTTTGTGAACAACAACATGCAGTTGTCGAAACTATAGTCCATATAGTTCTGGTACATGATACCGTTTCCACTTGCCGTGCAATTATCTGTACGGATACCAGTGAAGCATCCTTCCGTGGCGTCGCCCTGATTGGGCGTATCATCTACAAAATCAGTACCAGTACATCGGCCATTATCATCGCCCCAGATATGGTAAAGGTTAAAATAGTGTCCTGCCTCATGAACCAAGGTTTTTCCTTGATTGTACTGCGTGTATGCCCCGCCGGGTAGGGAACGATAGTCAATCACAACGCCTTGTTCAACCGCCAGGCCCTCACCGGGAAAGCTGGCATAACCCAGGATGTTGTCAGACAACAGGCAGATCCAGATATTGAAATACTTATCGGTGCTCCATGCATCAGCACCACCTGCATCGCTGTACTTAACATCTTCCGTGAGGTAATTAAAGGAAGATCTTGTAGTGGTCTTCCGAATGACCCCATTAGTGGCATCGCCATTGGGTGCAAGCTGGGACAGGCAGAACTGAATGCCTGTACTGCCTAAAAGACCGGCAAAATACGAAGGGATATTTCCCGCGTCAGATTGTGTGCCATTGAACGTAGCGTTGAGAATCTGCAATTGCTGATTGATCTGTGCATCAGTCACTACAGAAGGATCGGGCAATACAATATGCACCACTATCGGAACAGCTTTACTAACCAGGTTGAGTCTTAGCCGCTGCTGTTGCGATGTCTGCTGTTTGACTTTTTCATTAAACGCGGAAAGCCTCGCTTCATACCGTTGTTTGGCAACCGGATCGGCAGAAAGGTTCCTGTTGAGCAGTTCCATGGATGCGCATTTCCCAGGACCCGTCGATCCATTTTTTTTCTGGGCAAATGCCGTTATCGTAAAAAACAATACAAAAGCAGTTAGTAGAAAATTCCTCATGCCATTCAATTTCGATAAACACAACTGTTAAACAGGATAGTTGAATCTGGATATACGCGGGCCGTCAAAGGGGAGATGAGTACAAAATAAAACAGTTGGGCCAAGCGGCCAAAGAACGTGCAGGGATTTTCCGATATCCACAGATGTCCTGATTAAACAAGACTTATCAAGGAATGACAACTTCTTTGTATTTTGACAAACAATTGATCTCCAATGACAAAAATATTTCTTGCTTTTCTGGTCCTGCTTTCCTGCACCGCTCACGCGCAAAAAGCAAAATCGATATTTAACGGCAAGAACCTGAAAGGCTGGACCGCCCATGGTACTGAAAAATGGTATGTTGAAAATGGCGAGTTGGTTTGCGAGAGCGGGCCGGATAAGCAATATGGATATTTATCTACGGATAAGGCATATAAAAATTTTGAACTCACGCTGAAATTCAAACAAGAGGCCAATGGCAACAGTGGTGTGTTTTTTCGCTCCTCCATTGAAGGCACAAAGATCAGTGGCTGGCAGTGCGAAGTAGCACCCCTGAACAGCCATACCGGCGGCATCTATGAATCCTATGGCAGGGGCTGGCTCATCCAACCCAAGGCCGAAGACGAAAAATGGCTGAAGGTGGATGAATGGAATGAATTAAAACTCGTGGTAAAAGGCGATGAAGTAACCACTTATCTCAATGGTCATCAGATGATCTATATCAAAGATGAAAAAATCGGAAAGGGCGAGGGATTTATTGCACTGCAGATCCATGATGGCGGTGGGATTAAGGTGAGATGGAAAGACATCAAAGTCAGGTTGCAGTAAGAAGGTTGGAGATGTCCCTAGTATTGTCATCGCAAAAATTTACTTCACTTCTTCATGCTTTAGATTCCTTCAATTTTATCCGTTTCCCAGCGGGATGTATTGCCAACCCGAAATGCCTTCTCGATCAAATACCGCCTTCAGTCTTTTTGAAACGAAGACACCATAACCATTGCTTGTTTTGTCAACCGAAAATAAATCTACTTCAGATTTTTCCATCAAAACTAGATTCTTCATTAATAACCCTCGCGGATAAGTAACCTCCTTTAATAAGACATAAAACTCCTCAACATCACGGACTCTAACTACTTGCTCAACATCCCAAACTGACTTCATAATATTAATATCAGTTGCACTAAAATCGATCATGTCAAATCGAGACTTAAGAAAAAACAGCAAGTAATAACTGTACCAAGCGTTGTCCTTTTTGAAATTAATCGGCACAAACTGCACATCAGGAACTGCATTCTCTTCCACAATCTTTTTGATCTTTGCCGATACAATGAAACAAGAATTTATTGAGAGTGAAATAACATCGGTAATTTTACTACCATTCCTAAAACGGAAGTCGGGAACAAAAATATTGTCAGGAACTTTGGAAAATCGCCTGTAGTTGTATACATGTTCACTTAATTGGACAGACACATCAGACAAGGAATCGCCTCGCTGAGGGAAAACCCCAACTTCTTCTAAATCCGTACTTTCTAACAAGCGAAACAACTCCATAGACTTAAAAAATATATGATCTGCAACCTATAATTTCTGACAACGCTGAAAATATTCGCGTCAACGTCAAAGGTGGTGTTGGAGGAGATTATCCATGCCCAGTCTTTTGAGTGCAGAGCCATGCAAATAAACTAATCAAACAAAAAACCCCTCGACTTTCATCGAAGGGTATGTGGAGAATATCGGAGTCGAACCGACGACCTCTTGCATGCCATGCAAGCGCTCTAGCCAGCTGAGCTAATTCCCCATTGGGGGAGCAAAAATAAGGGAAATAACAATATAAAATCTGCGTTTTTAAGACCGAATTTACCGAACCGGCCAATACCTCAATGCCCAGTGCCTACTGCCTAAGAAACGGCGCCAAACTCGCCCAAACCGCAGGGAAATTCACTAGAAACACAGGATGCAGGGCGCCGGGAATGATTGATAACTGATGCCTGGGAATATGATCATATGCGGCAAGTATTGTTGGTAAAGGTGAGTTCATGTCCAGCTCACCAGCCATTACCAACACAGGGCATTTAATCGTTGAAAGCAGCTCTTTGCCCACCGTAACCGAATTATAAAATGCCTCCATTTTTGTCCAAAAAGCCTGCAATCGTTGTGGTTCAGGCATCAATGATAGTTGCTGTTTGAAATATGGACTGTCGAGACTCATGGCATACGGTAGATCAAAAGTGAATTTTCGCTTTCCCGCCTCCAACTCACCTGCACCAATGGCCACTAATTTCTTTACTCGTGCAGGATACATCGAAGCCAACTTATAACCCGCATATCCGCCGTCACTAAAGCCAATAACCATCACACTATCCTTCGTTACATCATTGATCACAGTTAACACGTCGTTGGCTTTTTGCTCAAACGTGTAAGGACTATCGCCTATCTCGGATTTACCGTGTCCTCGTGTAGATATTGTAATGACCCGATAATACTTCGATAAACTATCGATCAATTGATACATCTCATATGTTGAACCATATACGCCCCCGTGTAACAACACCAACACCTCCCCTTTTCCATAAATCTCGCAATAGATCCTGGCATCATCAGCTTTCACATAATGACCGGCAGATGAATTGTTGCCGTAGGGAACAGCACCCATTGGAGAAGGCTGCTGCTGCATAAAATGCCGAAATGTGGTTTGGCCAAAACCCTGCAATCCAACACACAAAAAGAAGACCAAAAGAATTCTAGTCATGCGTCACAATTTTGAGATCCTTAAAATAGGCGATAGTCCCTATATCCACCCAAAGTCCAATTGCGCCGCGGTTAACAACCCCTTTCAATTTCTCTACCACAAAAACCGCATGTCTGTCATCATTGATGAACATCTCTACCTGGCTGCCTTTCACTTCCAGTCGCATAGTGATCCACTCGCCCAGTCCAACCGGCGCCCATGATTCATATTCACCGGGATGATCACGCCGAAGTTTATAAAACTTAAAATGCGGATAAGAAAAATACTGCACCGTGTGATTACGGGCCAACTGCGACCTTGCGCGACCATTTTGCGGCCGCAAATAAATGGATTCAAACGCGGAATCCTGGTCGGCAATTCTAAATGCAATGCCAATAAATCCCCGCGCCTGGCGAAAGGGTGAAGGATCCTGGATCTGACTCCACATTTTCACCTCGATGGTGCCATTTTCAAAAAAATGATTGTTCAACTTCACAAACGTCGGCTCGTCTACCGTGGCGTCCATCCTTGTAGAATCAAAAGGCAGCGCAACCAGATCACGTTCCACCTTCATCACCTCGGCACCTTGAAATTTCACCACGGAAGCCCTGACATTCCTGCACACGAAATGTTTGCCACTGAAAACGATCGTTTGGGAAAAGGCCGGAAAATACATGGCGAGTGCTGCTAAGGACACCCCAAAGGCTCTGGTAATGAATGCAACTTTCATGCTTCAAAGTTCCGTCAGGTTCAATCGGAAACCATTGATCTGGTTTAAGATTTTGACTTGGAAGAAATGACCGATCTATTTCGCAGCCGGCTTAGAAACTCCGGTGTTATGCCAAGGTAAGAAGCGATCTGAATTTGCGAAAGCCGATTGACGAGCTGCGGATATCCATTCAGAAATCGTTGGTAGCGTGCTTCGGCAGTTGAGCTGATGGTCTGCAAGAGCCGCTCCTGCAAGCGCACATAGCTGTTTTCTAATAGTACTCTGAAGATGCGATCAAATTTGGGTGCACGCAGATAAAGGGCAATCAGATCATCCCGGTTGATTTGCAAGGCTACCGTATTTTCCAGGGCATCGATAATCAACTCCGATGGCTGTACGCTGTGAAAACTTCCCAGGTCAAGAATCCATTGGTTCTCGGCAGCAAACTGAAGCACGTGCGTTGATCCTTTTTCATCGATCTTATACATACGCAAACACCCCTCGGCAACAAAATAAAAATACGTACAGACTTCCCCTTCCTGTAATACCGTTTGCTTTTTGCGGAACTTGCGGGGAACAAAGGATGACCGAACGAGATCCACTTCAGTGGCGCTTAAAGGAATCATCTTGTTGAAAAATTCCAACAGTGATGACATGGGATCGATATCCGTCTTCAGCGCCATGATTCAATTTAGGTCAAACTTCCAGGATTTCAGGATTCCCCTTTTTTCTCCCCCACAAACCAGTCTTCCTTGTCTTTAAACAACACATTAAATGTGGTAAGCGAGCCGTAGCAACGCGTGATGTATTGCTGCATGTTAACCTTCTCCTCATCAGAAAGATTCTTGCTGCTATTAATATTTTGCTCCAATACGCGTAGCCTGTCCCGCAGCATCACGATCTTATGAAAAAAGTCCTCTATCGGAATATCCTTTCCCTTCAGGGTTTTATCTGCCGGCTGCAGGATCATCGTGCCGTTCTGCCAGCGGTCGCCCAGCGCCACCGGTTCCGTGATCCCGCCCCAGAGGCGCAAGATCCGAAGCAGGGAGCTTTCCACCTCACTCACTGTTTCCACTTCCGCGGTGACATTCTCCGGCTGGATCTCATCCAGATCGGGGTCGGTTTTATCTACTTCCTTGATGCCTACATTTAAAAAAGAGATTAGGTAGCTGGCGTAGCGCACGCCCACGATCACGCCTGGCCCCATCCGGGTGTGTTGGAGGCGGGTTCCTATGCCGAGTTTTGTTTGGTCCATGCCCCAAATTACAAATTCCTACATAATGCCAAATGCCTTTTGCCAACTGACAAAGTTCATCAGGAAATTCCCAATTTTAGCGTATCGTTGTCCCCTAAAAGACCCCACCATGACCCGTCGCTTTTTGCTTGCATTGCTTATGTTCTGCACGGTTTCCGCCTCCGCCCAAACCGATGCGAAAATGAATACGTTCATCAGTGAGCTGATGAAAAAAATGACCCTCGATGAAAAGATCGGTCAGTTGAATCTTATCACGCCGGGATTTGGTGTGCCAACAGGATCCGTGGTGTCCACCGATGTAGATAAGAAGATCAAGGAAGGAAATGTGGGCGGCATGTTCGGCATCTCCGGCGTTGAAAATATCCGCAAGGCCCAGGACCTGGTGATGCAAAACAGCAGGCTTAAGATCCCGATGATCTTCGGTTCAGATATCATTCATGGTTATCGGACTACTTTCCCTTTACCTATTGCACTGGCGAGCAGCTGGGATATGGCAATGATCGAAAAAACGGCAAGAACAGCCGCACTGGAAGCTACTGCTGATGGTATGAACTGGACCTTTTCGCCGATGGTTGACATCGCCCGCGATCCCCGCTGGGGCCGTGTTTCCGAAGGCTCCGGTGAAGATCCTTTCCTCGGCTCAGCCATTGCCCGCGCAATGGTGAAAGGATATCAAGGCAAGAGCCTCGCCGACAAAACTACACTGATGGCCTGCGTGAAGCATTTCGCGTTATATGGCGCTGCTGAAGCAGGAAGAGATTATAATACCACGGATATGAGTCGGCTCCGCATGTATGAAACCTATCTTCCTCCATACAAAGCCGCACTGGATGCAGGCGCCGGTAGCATCATGACTTCTTTTAATGAGATCGATGGGGTACCCGCTACCGTGAACCGCTGGCTGCTGAACGACGTGCTGCGCAAAGAATGGGGATTCAAAGGATTTGTGGTGACGGACTATACTTCCATCAATGAAGTGATTGATCATGGTGTAGGAGATCTGAAGACTGTTTCAGCGCTAGCCCTGAAAGCCGGTGTGGACATGGATATGGTGGGCGAAGGATTTCTGACTACCCTCAAGAAATCACTTGCTGAGGGGAAGGTTACACAAAAGGAAATTGACGATGCCTGCAGGCGCATCCTCGAAGCAAAATATAAACTCGGTCTTTTTGAAGATCCGTATCGTTACCTCGATGCTACTCGTGCAAAAAATGAAGTGCACAGTGCAGATAAGATTGCTGCTGCGCGTGAATTTGCCCAGCGTTCTATGGTGTTGTTGAAAAACAACAACAACCTTTTGCCGTTGAAAAAATCCGGCACCATCGCTGTGGTAGGTCCACTAGCCAACTACGGAAAGGATATGATGGGCACCTGGTCCGTAGGTGGTGTGGCTGATCATGGCGTGTCTGTAGTGAAAGGCCTGACCGATGCAGCCGGCAGCAATGCATCCATCGTATATGCTCGTGGCGCCAACCTTACAGAAGATACCAACCTGCTGAAAAACGTTAGCGTTTTCGGCAAACAATATGAAAAAGGCGATCCCCAGCAATTGCTGAACGAAGCCCTGGCTGCGGCCGCCAAAGCCGATGTAGTGGTTGCGGTGCTCGGTGAAAGCTCTGAGTTCACGGGAGAAGCCGCCAGTCGTTCAGACATCAGCATTCCTGAAAGCCAGCGCAAGCTTCTGGAAGCACTGGTGAAAACCGGAAAGCCTGTGGTGGTGGTACTTCTGGCCGGCAGACCACTCACCATTGAAAAAGAATCGCAGTTGGCCAATTCAATATTACTCGCATGGTTTGGTGGCGATGAAACCGGCAATGCTGTTGCTGATCTTCTCTTTGGCGCATATAATCCGTCTGGCAAACTGCCGATGACCTTTCCGCGCAACGTTGGCCAAATTCCGATCTACTATTCTGTGAAGCGCACGGGCAGGCCACAAGGCGATGGACCAACGGCGAAGTTTCGCTCCAACTATCTCGATGTGCCCAATACGCCGCTGTATGCTTTTGGATATGGTCTTAGCTACACGCAGTTTAGTTATGGCGATGTGAGTCTGAGCAATGGCACCATCACCAAAGGACAATCCACCAAGGCAAAGGTAACGGTTACGAATAGCGGCAGTTATGATGGCGAAGAAGTGGTTCAATTGTATATCCGCGATTTAGTAGGCTCTGTGACAAGACCTGTTAAGGAATTGAAGGCTTTCCAAAAAATAAGTCTGAAAGCCGGAGAAACTAAAACCGTGAATTTTACGCTTGGTACGAAAGAC
>JBKCVJ010000083.1:0-21388 GCA_046317915.1 Sphingobacteriales bacterium | reverse complement strand
ACCATCGGAACCACAACCAATTCCCAGGGTGACTTTATCTTAAGGGTTCCCGAACATGGCTTGTTTGAACTCATAGTTAGCTTCGTTTCCTATGAGGTGATCGTGCACGGTATTACGGTAGCAGACAAAGATCTTCGCTTTATTTTCCGGTTGAATGCAAAGCCGCAGGAAATGCGGAGCATCCTTGTCATGAGTGACGAGCGCCGGAAACGAATGATGGATCTTTTCCGAAGCCAGTTCCTCGGGATCACTACGCCAGGCTTAAAAAGCACCATCCGCAATGAAAGCGAAGTCTATTTCAGTGCAGGAGAAGGAAAGCGGGATGTTTATGCGCATGCTGATAAACCCCTCGAGGTGGTCAACCGGGAACTGGGTTACAGGATCTTTTTCGATTTACAGGATTTTTATATCGATGAGGAATCGGGTAGAACCTATTTCGCCGGTTTCGCGCGTTACACGGAGCTGGACAGCCCCGTTGCCAAACGATACATCAAGAAACGCAAAGAATACTACTACGGGAGTACCATGCATCTGTTTCATTCCCTCTATGCAGGCATGGCTGAACAACAGCAGTTCAGGTTTTTCAAGAAAATACAGATATCCAACAATGGGTCCGTCAAACTGGTGAAAAATCCTGTGTCTGAATTTACACTTGTGTACACCGATTCGGCAACCGGGCAAAAATATTTGTCGTGGGACGAAAAGATCACGGTGCAATATTTAAGGAATCCGATTTACAAAAATGCACTGGCACAACAGACCATGGTCTCTGGGAGCTTACCCAAAGGCATTGAGTCAGATCTTACCATGCTGATGAAGCCAGTGGTGTTTTCTGAACTCGGACTTCCTGAAACCCCTTTGCGGATCGCTTATTCCGGATTCTGGAGTTACGAGAAATTCGGCAATATGCTGCCCATAAATTATCGGCCAGAGCCTTAATCTTTTATAAACAAGGCTCTCAATTCCTGCGCATCATCGGGTTTCATTTTTCCGCCGAGGATCAGCCTTAACTGGCGGCGACGAAGTGCACCGTCAAAAAGTTTGTTTTCTTCTTCCGTTTGTGGGATCACAGCAGGTACGGGTCTCGGTTTTCGATTCGGATCCAGTGCCACGAATGTGTAGTATGCTTCGTTACTCTTGTATTTGTATTGGTGCGTGAAATCTTCGCCCCAAACCTTCATATGGATCTCCATGGATGTATTAAATGCCCGGGTAACTTTTGCTTCTATATGAACCACATTACCGAGTTTGATCGGCGATTCAAAAGAGATATTGTCAACTGAAGCGGTAACCACGGGCGCATTGCAATGCTTGCCCGCTGCAAGGGCCGCAGCAATATCCATCCAGTACATCAAACGGCCACCCATCAGGTTGCCATACAGGTTGGTATCATTTGGCAGTACCAGTTCGGTCATCACAACGAGGCTGTCTTGGGGATGTCTTCCTTCCATGTGTTTGAATTAAATGATGTATTTTTCGCAGCCGGCCAGAAAAGCTTCATCAATATCTGCGGCAATCCCAGGCTCATCGGTTACGTGTAAAAAATAGTTATCATATCTCGCGCCACCTACTACCGGATCTTCCAGTTGTCCGAGCAAACAGGTGTCCAGGTCATAGAAAATAATGTTATCATGACTCATGGCAAAATGAACTTTTGCCGTAAGCGCAAGCCTGCTTTCCAACATACCACCAAGCATGCACGCAATGCCTCTTTCGTTAGTAACATCTGCAATTTTTTTGGCTTCAAGAATGCCACCTGATTTTGCCAATTTGATATTGACGTAGTCGATTGCATCTGCGTCCATCAGCCTGATGGCATCATGATGATCAAACACAGACTCATCAGCCATGATCTTTATGGGTGATTGCTTTCTTAGTGCGGGCAACAACGGATCGAGTTGATGTGGAATGGGCTGCTCACAATATTGAATATCATACTTGCCTAAAGCCTGTAAGGTTTCTATCGCCGTGTCATAGTCCCAGCCCTGGTTGGCATCAATCCGCAATTGTATCTCGGGTCCAACCGCTTCACGGATCAACCGGATGCGTTCCACATCTTCTTTTCCTTTTTTTCCGAGCTTTACCTTGATGATCTTCACCCCATCCGCAACAAATTCAACCGCTTTTTGCGCCATCATATCTGGTGTGTCAATGCCAATGGTGAGATCGGTCTGGATGGTTTTCTTTTCACCTCCGAGAAATTTGTATAGCGGCAGTCCGGCTTTCTTCGCGGCAAGGTCATGCATGGCCAGATCCCAGGCACTCTTGATGGTACTGTTGAAAGCAATGTATTGATGCAGTGTTTTCAACACACCTTCTATATCCAGTGGATCCATCCCTTTGGTGATCCTCGCAAAATCTTTCGCCACTTCAAAGCAGGTATTCTGTGTTTCACCTACCAACATGGGAAAGGCTGAACATTCGCCCATGCCCGTGATGCCTTCATCTGTATGGATGCGGATGAAAATATTTTGGGTGTAGTAGGATACTTCTGTGGCAATCACAAAAGGCTCCATCTTGATGGTTAACTTGTAGATCTCAGTACCTGTGATTTTCATAACAAGTGTAAAGATAGCTAATAGCTAGTAGCTAATAGCTAGTGGCTAGTTCAAGCCAGATAGAAAATCCTCCGCGGCAGCCAGCAACTTGTCTTGTTTTTCTTTGCTGAATTTATCGAAGGTCCTAACCATCATGCCTAACCGGTGGTTGCCGCCTAATGTCTCTCTGTTTACATGAACGTACCGCCAGAATAGCGCGTCCCAGGTTCCTTGCCACGGGCCTTTGGGCCATGATCCCATCTTCATCAGGTAGTTGCTGCCACTGATATACGGCTTTGTGGCCATCAGGCCGCCATCGGCATATTGCGTCATACCGTATACATTGGGCACCATCACCCAATCATAGGCATCTACAAACATTTCCATAAACCATTGATACACCTCATCCGGATCAAATTCACAGAGCAACATGAAATTTCCGAGGACCATCAAGCGGTTGATGTGATGCGTGTATCCATCTTTAAGTATATGCCTGATCACAGTGTCTACCGGGACGATTCCCGTAGTAGCGTCCCAGAATGAAGCGGGAATTTTTCTGTGGTAGCCAAAATAATTTCGGGTACGTTGTTTACCACCCTCCAGTTGGTAGATGGCACGGATAAATTCCCGCCAGCCGATGACTTGCCGGATAAATCCTTCCAATGAATTGATCGGTATATTATTTTCTTTTGCGTACTTGATGGCCGCATTGATGATTTCCCTTGGATCAAGCAGACCGATGTTCAGCATAGGCGTGAGTACGCTATGGAATAAAATGTTTTCCGCAGGCACCATAGCATCTTCATAGGGTCCGAAATATTTAAATCGATGGGTTAAGAAATCCTGCAGCCATGCTTTCGCTGAAGCGTACGTAACAGGATAGGCAAAGGTTGACGCATCACCCGGGTTATTTGGATATTGTTTTTGAACATATGCGATGGCTTCTTCTGCATATTCATTTCTGTGCGCAGCAGGCAGCATCGGGATGGGAATATGTCCAGGAAATTTTTCCCGGTTATCTGCATCATAGCTCCATTGCCCTCCCTGTGGTTCTTCCTGTTGGTTGACGAGTATCTTAAACCGTTTTCTTTGCCACACATAAAAGTCTGTCTGGAAATACCTTCGTCTTGCGGAAAAGAATGCAGTGAGTTCTTCCTTTGTTGTAATGAAGTTAGGTGAGCGAAGAATGGTTGTTTGTATTTCAGCACGTGCAGCAGAACTGCGGATACGCTTTTCCAGCCAGTTGTCTTCGGTATCCACCCAATACAAATGCTTGACCCCTTGTTGTTGTAAGTAGGGAATGAGTTTCCGGCAGTCCTGCTCCTTCATCAGCCCATCGATATACATCACTTCATACCCTTGTTGCAGGAGCCTGTCAGCAAATGCTCGCATACTCGCGCGGTGCAATACGAGTTTATGTTGATGAAAAGAAAACTGCCGAAAGTAGAGCCATTCTTCCACAAGGATCACTTTGCGTTTTTGATCCAGCGCCGGATGATGTTCAAAAAGTTGGTGCGGAAAAATCAGCGTGGCTTCCATTGTTTTTGACCAACAATTTTGATCATGCAATGTTTAAATAGGCATGGAAAAACTCAACGGGAAACATGTTCTGGTTATGGGCGCCACCGGGGGAATCGGTTCCGCGCTAGTAAAGTTGCTCGCGTCTTCCGGCGCCATTGTTTATATGGCTGCCAGGAACCAGGAAAAGCTGCTGGCGTTGGCTGAGCAAGTGCTGATTCCATCGTCCAGGTGTTTTGTAGTGGATGCCACAAGCTCGGAAACCATACAGGAAATGGCGAGGCAGTTCTTGTTGCAGGTTGCGCAGCCGGATATCATCGTGAACGCCGCGGGCATCGGCATTATTAAATCGATGGACAACCTGACCCTTGAGGAGTTCCGCCGGAGCCTCCAGGTGAATTTAGAAGCCAGTTTTGTGCTGGTGAAATCGTTCCTGCCTTCCATGAAGGCCTCTGGGAAGGGCTTGATCATCAATATGCCGGGCGTGTTGGGCAAAGTGCCTATGGCGGGTGCAGCGGCTTATTCCGCTTCCAAATACGGTTTGGTGGGCATGATGCAGAGCATCCGCGAGGAACTGAAAAGAACCGAGATCCGGATCACCAATATTTTCCTTGGCGGTGTTGACTCTCCTTTCTGGGATACCATTGACATGAGGGTGCAGCGGGAGAAAATGATCCAGGCTGAAGAAGCGGCCCGGGCCATCTGGTTTCTATGCCAACAGCCTAGGTCCGGCGTGGTGTCAGAGATGGTTTTGCAGCCGTTTAACCACCAAGCAATATAACAATGTGGCAATGCGGTAATGCGGTAATGCGGCAATGTTGGAAGCGCGGCCGTGCGTTGCCGGCCTGCGCAGAAACACCCGGAGTGACTGCCGGCGCGCCGCTACGCATAGCGCGCCTTCCTAAATTGCCGCATTGTCACATTGTCACATTGCCGTATTATCTTCGTGTTGCCATGTTTAATATCTCTTTCGACAATACCCACAACGCTTTTGCTTACAAATCATCGGGTGAATTGAAGCGGGCTCATTTTTTGTTTTCGGCCATGCATTATCCCTGGCTCGTTAAATGGGGGACAAAACTCACGCCCTGGGCCATCCAGTCCGGACTGCCGGTGAAGGGCCTGGTGAAGAGTACCATTTTCAACCAGTTTGTTGGCGGAGAGTCATTGGAACAAACAGCGCCCGTAGCTAAGAAACTTGGCGAGTATGGGGTGCAGGTGATCCTGGATTATGGCGTGGAAGGTGGGCACAATGGCGAGAAAGGATTTGACGAGGCCTGTGAGACCTTCATCAAGGTGATCAATTATGCCGCAACCCAGCCCAATATTCCATTCATGAGTATTAAGGTGACTGGTATGTGCCGGTTTGGTCTTTTGGAAAAACTGGATCACTCCGTAGATGGCACCGAGGGCACCCTGATGAAACGCTACACCCATGCACTGGATACGCTGACAGTTGAAGAGCGCCAGGAGTGGGAAAGGGTGCACGACAGGATGCATCGCATCTGTGCACTTGCGAGCCAGAAGGGGGTAGGGGTGATGATCGATGCGGAAGAAACATGGATCCAGGATCCGGTAGATGTGTTGACGATGCTGATGATGGATCAGTTTAACAAAAACAAGGCTGTAGTGTACAATACCTTGCAATTGTACCGCCACGACAGGCTTGCGTTTCTGCATGATTCTATTGAAGCGGCGGAGAAGCGCAATTTTATCCTGGGTGTGAAACTTGTGCGGGGTGCATATATGGAGAAGGAAAGGGAACGAGCCACAGCCATGGGGTATGCGTCACCCATTCAACCGGATAAAGAGAGCTGTGATTTGGATTACAATGCTGCAGTAAAGCTCACCATTGAGCACATCAATATGGTTTCGGTGATCATCGCATCGCATAATGAATACAGCAACATGTTAGGCACACAGCTGTTGCAGGAGAAAGGACTTGCACTCGATCACCCGCATGTTCATTTTTCTCAGTTGTATGGCATGAGTGATAACATCTCGTTCAATCTTGCCAAAGCCGGATGTCATGTCAGTAAATACCTGCCCTTCGGACCCATCAAAGACGTGGTTCCATATCTCATGCGCCGCGCACAGGAAAACTCTTCCGTTGCAGGACAAACCAGCAGGGAGCTGCTGTTGATTAAGAAAGAATTGTCACGCAGGAAGGCTACTAGCTAATAGCTATTAGCTAATAGCGATTAGGTAGTAAGCCAATACGTGATCTTCAGCACCAACGCCCGGTTCTTAACAGAGAAAGGTGCTGGCAGATAATTATCTGTGTACACCAGGAATATATCCGAAGCCGGTTTATATCTCCACTGTAATCTTGAATTGATGTTGATGTTTTTTAGCTGGCTATTGTATTGTACAAAAGTGGTGAAGTAAAGATTGTTGCGCATGGTGATGTCAATGCGGGGGCTTACGATCCATAGTTTGGTATTGTTCCATGGTGCCGGCATGCGGATATCGTTGTAACTCACGGCCACACTGAATATGGCGTACGGTTGTTTTCTATAAGCAATTTCACCACTCAGATTTAACCTCGTACCATTTTCATAATAGCCTCCATAGCGGGTGGAAAAACTAAAGGTGAAGAGTTTCTGTGGCGCAGAGAAATATTCTGTACCGAAGGCTTTCCAGTTGTGTTTCGTTCCCCTAGCCAGCGTGTCTTTCCCGGAATTGGTGGGATCAAAAGGCTGGGTGAGATAAACGTAATCCGTAGCCACCCAGGTAGTGAACGTGGAGAAGTCGCGGAAAGTGATGGTATATGGAATGAAACTTTCGTTGTCTAATTGTTTGCCTGTTTCACTGAAAAAATAAGTACTGGACAAACGTATTCCATGGGATAGTACTCTTCCTTTTTTCGGAAAGAATAAAACACCGGCGCTTGCATTTTCTTTGATATAACCTTTGCGAGGCACATAACCCACTTCAGCATTATAGTTGCTGCCTACGTATTCATGTTGCCAGCCAAAATTGAAACGTTTTGCGGAGTAGAGAATGTTACCTGCGTTCACCCAGTCTTTTCCATTCAGCCCTGGCGTAAAAGATTTGATGCCCATCAACTTGCCGGTCCATTTATTGTTGGCTGATGCGAGATTGTATTCCAGCCCCACATTTCGGTTATACGTGTTGATGGGTTTGCCGGGGAGGGTGTCTTTAAAGAATCCGGGAGATTGTTTGTTGATGAAAAACACGCCGATGTTTGACCTGGCGAAAACTTTTCTTTGCAGGGCCATGACGGCAAAGTTTTGGGTGGGAAGTCCCCTTTCTTTGGATCCTGCAGTTTGCATATCCATCACACCGATGCGCCAGTCTTTATTGAGTTTGCCACTCATCCGGAAGCCACCCAGGATCGGCACTTCAAGCCCGATGCGTCTTGAGAAAAAAGGTCGTAAGGTAGCGTAACCGATATTGGCAAAGATGTCTCCATTTTCCAGGAAGAACTGTCTGCGTTCCGGAAAGAACAATTCAAACCGATCAAGGTTGGTAACCTGGCGGTCCACTTCCACTTGGGAAAAATCCGGGTTAACAGTGAGGTCAAGATTGAGGGCCGATGTGAGTCCGATCTTAATATCGCCTCCTATATCTCTCTGCCATTGGGTGGGTTGGTTGGGTTGGTATTGCTTGGCGGTCCCTGCCAGTGCATAGGGAATAATGGAGATGTTCTGTCCGGCCGATGGCGGTGGTTCATCCCATACTAACGTGCCCGTATAGGCGAGAGAAGCCGTGGGAAATTGTCTCGGCACGGGAGCCCAGCTTGATTTCTCCGGAACCCTGATGTCATTTCTGCTTAGGTTGATGCCCCATTCCGTTAATCCGTTTTTATACCGTAATGTCTTAAAAGGAATCGCGGCTTCAAAGACCCATTTAGCACTATCCGTTTTTACTTCAGACTGCCATTTGTTATCCCAATTTAGATCCACCTTTCCCCCTTCAAACATCATTCCGTCCCACTGTGCGCCCGCAGCATTGGCGCCGAAAGAGAATCCACTGGTCTTGTCTTCAAACGGATCAATGAACATGAGGAAGTTATCGTTCTTCCCAAAATTGAAATCCCTCCGCAGTGATTCAACCATGTTTACGCCCGACACCAGTTTGTGACATATCGCGATGAGGTAAAGATGCTTATCGTCATAACACATCTTCACCTCCGTTTTCACATTGGCTTTGCTGGAATCCATGGGGAGTACCATGAAGAAGTCGCGCGCTGTTTCAGCCTGATCCCATCCGCCATCATTAGCGATGCCGTCAATAACAATAGGGGTTTTTGTACGCCTGATGTGCAGCCGATACTTTTCGTTTATTTTTTGCGCGGATGCAGTCAGTTGTGCCAGCAGCAGCAGGCAGATGGTTAAGGGTCTAAACACATCGCTAAGATAAGGCATAAAGGCATTGAGGCATTGGGCATGCCAACCTGCCCATTTGCTACTGCGTGATGGCAAACGGCGTATTACACAGGAACTTTATCTTCCTGCCGGTCTCTTCATGAACCAGCTCAAAGGATGTAATCTTCAGGAGATCGCCTTCGGCCGACTGGCGAATGGCTTCCATCAATTCTGAGCAGAAACTGGTATCACAGTTGAAGCGGTTGTTATTGATGCTGCCAACAAAATGTGCCAGTTTGAATCCTTTATAGAAGTCGTCATCACCTGAAACTTCAATCGTTACAGTGGAGTCTTGTGCCAGCGCCGCCTTGCTGATGGATTTGTGTTGTGCAGCTGTTGGACGGGCTGTGGCGAGGGAGAGTATCCTGGATTGAAATTCTACATCGGTTGTATCCTGGTTCCTTATAAAACGAAGTGTAAAAGGACCAGTATTGGATGGCTTGATGTTAAGGGTGTTCCCTTCCAGTTTCGCAAAACCATGGTTGATCAATTCCACCGCTCCGCTGTCTTCCACGAGAAATTTATTCTCGATTCCAACGAAAACCTGCCGGGTGTCTTTGACACCAGTGCTAAGGCTGCTGAGCTTGATCTCTCCGGCGCCATGGGTTAAACCCATGCCAAGAGACAGAATGGCTATCAGGATATGGTGGTTCATATAGAAAATGGAGTTGGGCAACAAAAATAGACCAGCCTTTCGGGAAATGCAAGTGCCTCAACGTAAACCTTTTGTGAAAATCCTGAGGATATCCCGCAGAAATCTTATGCCTGCACACATACCTTGGGACCATATTCCGAGACTATGGTATAAATCCAAAGGATACCAAAAATGTAATTGGACATACAGATGTACGGATAAAGCTGAATATCTAAGTCACCTTTTCTACCCATTTGGACTAGCTTCCCTCCATGTTTTGAGTAGATAAGACTGTTTTATTGTATTTTTCCTTCATCTAACTAAGCTAACTATGCCCCTGTCCTGGAATGAGATCAAAGCAAGAGCATCCAAGTTTACCTTAGAATGGAAAGATACCTTGAGGGAAGAGGCTGATGCAAAACCCTTTCTGGTAGAATTCCTCAATATCTTTGGCATTTCCCAGAAAAGGGTAGCCACTTTTGAACATAAGGTTAAGAAACTGGATGAAGCCTCCGGCTACATTGACCTGCTCTGGCCAGGCACGCTGTTGGTAGAGATGAAATCCCGTGGTCAGGACTTGGAGAAGGCGTACCGGCAGGCTAAGGACTACTGTCATGGACTCAAAGACCACGAGTTGCCAAAGCTGATTCTGATCTCTGATTTCAACTACTTTCATGTTTACCAGGAGGACGGCCTTATTGCAAAGTTTGAGATACACCAGCTTATTGACAACCTACAAATTTTTGAGGAGCTTGCAGGTTACCAAAAGCGGAAATATTATGATGAAGACCCCGTAAACATTGCTGCCGCTGAGCTGATGGGTAATCTCCATGATCAACTCAAAGATGTTGGGTATACGGGTGCGGCTTTAGAGGCGTATTTGGTCCGCCTGTTGTTTATCTTATTCGCGGACGATAGCACTATCTTCCAAAAGGGTATCTTCTTTGACTATATAGAACAGCGCACCAAAGAAGACGGGTCAGACCTTGGCATGCATCTGGATCAGCTATTCCAGGTGCTTGACACACCAGAGGACAAAAGGCTTACAATCCTTGATGAGCAGCTGAATCTTTTCCCGTATGTGAACGGACACTTGTTTGCTGACCGTCTCCCTACTGCGGCTTTCAACAATCAAATGAGACAGATTCTGCTAAACTGCTGTCGACTAGACTGGGGTAGAATTTCTCCAGCCATCTTTGGGTCTCTTTTCCAGTCTGTAATGGATAGTAGCGCACGTAGAAACTTTGGTGCACACTACACCAGTGAGAAGAATATAATGAAGTTGATAAAGCCCCTCTTTCTAGATGAACTTTGGGAAGAATTTCATGCAGCTGGTGAAAACCATCATAGGCTCAGATCACTTCATGGTAAGATCAGCAAGCTTCGTTTTCTTGATCCAGCATGTGGGTGTGGTAACTTCTTGATAACTGCATACAGGGAGCTGAGATATTTAGAGCTTACCATAGTAGAAAAACTGCTAAAGGGACAGCTTGTAACGAATATTAACCAGTACTTTCTTGTTGACCTAGACCAGCTCTATGGTATTGAGTTGGGAGATTTTCCATCTCAGATAGCACAGGTGGCAATGTTCTTAATAGATCACCAGTGTAACATGATGGTATCAGACAGATTCGGTGAATACATACCGCTTATACCGTTGCAGAAGAGTGCTATTATAGTAAATAAGAATGCACTCAGAATAGACTGGCAGAGTATAATCAAACCTTTAGAGGGGGAAGTAGAAGAGCCTAGGTATCATTTCATCTTAGGTAATCCACCGTTTGTTGGATCTAAATGGATGGACAATCAACAGAGGTCTGACATGGCAGAAGTTTGCAAGAATGTTGAAAACTTCGGAATCTTAGATTATGTAACAGCTTGGTATTTCAAAGCTAGTTCATACCAGAGAGCTTTCCTTGAGACCAGAACAGCTTTTGTTTCTACTAACAGTATCACACAGGGAGAACAAGTGGCTCCACTTTGGTCACATATTTTGAAAAATGATACTGCTATTCAGTTTGCTTATAGAACCTTTCGTTGGACAAACGAAGCTCGGGGAATGGCAGCTGTACATTGTGTAATAGTTGGTTTTTGGCGCGGCGTGTCAAGTCCCAAATTTCTTTTTTCGATAGACGCTGGAAATCTGGTTAAAGAACGACTAGATAACATCACTCCATATCTAACGCCTGGGAAAACAGTATTCATTTGGAACCGGCCTAAGCCTATTTGTACTGTACCCTTGATGGCGACAGGGAATAAACCCATTGATGGGGGGCACTACATATTCACTTTTGATGAAAAAGAACAGTTTCTTGCTAAAGAACCCGACGCTGCCAAATTTATACTTCCGTTTTTAGGTGCAGAAGAGTTTATAAACAGTAAAAAACGATTTATACTATACTTGAAAGATATCCACCCTTCAGATTTGAAAAGACTGCATCTGGTTTCTGAACGTGTACAAAAAGTTAGGGAATTTAGACTGTCAAGTAGTAGTAAGCCTACATTGAAATTGGCTGGAACTCCTACACTATTCCATACAGAAAACATGCCAAATAAGCCATTTTTGGTGATACCTCAAGTGTCTTCTGAAAGAAGGATGTACATTCCAATCGGCTATTTAATCCCACCGATAGTTTGTAGTGATAAGTTGAGAATAGTACCTAATGCAACACTTTATACTTTTGGAATTCTTACTTCAAAGATGCATATGGTGTGGATGAAAACTGTTACAGGGCGATTAAAATCAGACTTCCAATACTCTGTCCTAACTGTATACAACAACTACCCTTGGCCTGAGAATCCGTCCGATAAACAGAAACGATCTGTTGAAGAATTAGCACAAGCTGTTCTAGATGCAAGAGCACAGTTTCCTGAAAGTAGTCTTGCCGACTTGTACGATCCTAATACTATGCCACCAGCATTAGTAAAAGCTCACCAGCAGCTAGATAAAGCTGTAGACCTCTGCTACAGATCTCAACTCTTTACGTCTGAAGCTAAACGTATTGAGTATCTGTTTGAGCTGTACGAGAAATACAGTAATGGATTATTTCAGACTGAGAAAAAGGATAAAAAGAAAAAACAAATTCAAGAACGACCTTATGGAACAAAATAGTCAAGTAATTGTACCGGGATTCCAGCACTTTATGCTTCCATTTCTCAAAGTTTTATCTGATGGCAAAACCCGCCATATGAACGAAATATATGATCTGGTAATTAAAAATACGGAACTAACGCCTGAGCAATGTGCCGTTTTATTGCCGAGTAAAGTAACCACACTTGTAAATAACCGAATAGGCTGGGCTAGAACTTATTTATATAAAGCTTGTCTAATTGCTCAGGTCTCAAGAGGAAACTATCATATCCTGCCAACCGGTCTACAGGCTATAAAAGATAATCCTGACGGAGTAAATGTAAAGTACCTTAGAACGCAGCCAGCTTTTCTAGAATGGGGTAAGAGTTTCACTGCGGCCAAAGACGACTCTGTCTTAAGTGATTCATCTGTAGAAGAGCAGAAGACTCCTCAGGAGTTACTGGAGAGTTCGTATCAAATTATTAACAATAGTGTGGCAGAGGAACTTCTTGACCGCATCAAAAAAACAACGCCAGCTTTTTTTGAACGTTTAGTAGTAGATGTCCTCATGGCTATGGGTTACGGTGGGTTCGATAGTTCAAATGGTCAAGTAACACAATACTCTGGTGATGGTGGGATCGATGGTATAATTAAAGAGGACAAGTTAGGTTTGGATACGATTTATATCCAAGCAAAACGCTGGGAGAATACTGTGCCAGTATCTTCGGTACGGGATTTTGCCGGCTCACTACTTTCTAAGAAAGCACGTAAAGGGGTATTTATTACTACGTCCATTTTCCCGCAATCAGCGTATGACTATGTTAGAAGCATCGATCCTACAATCATACTGATCGATGGGGAACAGCTCACAAGGATGATGATAGAATACAATGTAGCAGTGGCAAAAAGTAAGGTCTATGAGATAAAGCGGATAGACAATGACTACTTTGAACTGTAGGAATTGGGATAACGAGGTTGAACTCTGCGAAAAAGTCAGTTATCTCATTCCCAATTAACTCTTACTTCGACAAAATTTATGCTGGTGGGAAATCAACGTTGCTTGCACTAGAGGGGTCATGTTACGAAAATTGTGATCAGCAATGTTTAGTGAATTTACTATCTTCATAACCGAATTGTAGACAATGGACTGCTAGCTCAGTTGGTTTAGAGCATTACTTTGACAGAGTAGGGGTCACTGGTTCGAGCCCAGTGCAGTCCACACAGAGGAAAGGGAGAAGATTAAGGGAGAAGATGGAAGATATCCCTTAATGCCGAATGCCTAGTGCCTTAATGCCTCGTAGAGTATTTCCACCGGATGCAGGGCCACTCTTCCTGTACCGTCTTTGATCTGGTGGCGGCAGGACGTGCCGGGTGCGGCGATGATGATATCTTCTCTTTGTTTGCGCACCGTAGGAAACAAAACCAGTTCACCGATCTTCATCGATATATCATAGTGTTCTTTCTCGTAACCAAAGGAACCGGCCATGCCGCAACAGCCCGAAGGAATGGTTTCTACCGTATAATTTTTGGGGAAGGATAGGATCTTCACGGTTGAGGCCATTGATGCTACTGCTTTTTGCTGGCAATGACCATGCAAAGCAATTTTTCGGGTGTCTGTAGTGAATTTTTCTTCACTGATGTTCCCCTTGCTGATCTCTGAAGCAATGAACTCATCTATCATGAATGCTTGCTTCGCCAGGCGCCTTGCCGGTTCAAGATGATGATCATAAGCCAGATCCGGATACTCATCACGGAAGGCGAGGATCGCGGAAGGCTCGATGCCAATCAATGGTGTTTCATCCGTTATGATGGGTGCCAATAACCCGATGTTCATGTTCACGATCTTTTTCGCTTCGCGAACCAGGCCCTTTGACAACCAGGTTCTGCCGCTTTCCATATGTTCCGGGATCACGACTTCATAGCCCAGTTTTTCCAATAGCAAGATGGCTTTGATGCCGATGGACGTATCATTGTAGTTAGTGAATTCGTCGCAGAACAAGTACACTTTTCGGTTACCCGTTGCAGTTACATTCTGCTTGTGTTTTTTATGCCATGCTCTTAAGGTAGTGGCGTGCAGCGTAGGCATGGATCGTTCCACGGCAAATCCGGAGAACTGTTTGATCCATTTGCCGGTTAGCTTACCCGTTACCATGGCATTGTACAATGAGGGGACGATAGAGGCCAGCCTGGATGAAGCCGTGAAGTTGGCGATCAGTTTGGACCGCATCGGCACTCCGTGTTCATCATAATAGTGCTGCAGAAACTCTGCTTTCAATTTGGCCAAATCCACATTGGAGGGGCATTCCGACTTACATCCCTTACAGCTTAGGCAAAGGTCCATCACGTCATAGATCTCCTTGTGATCAAACCGATTGGTTTTTGTAGATCTTGTCAGGAACTCGCGCAGGATATTGGCTCTTGCCCGGGTGGTATCTTGTTCATTTCGAGTAGCCATGTACGATGGGCACATGGTACCGCCGGAAAGGTGTGATTTTCTGCAATCGCCCGAGCCATTGCATTGTTCCGCGTGTTGCAGGATATCCTGATCATGAAAACGGAAGTGGGTATTGAAAACAGGTGTTGACTGATCGGGCGTATAGCGCAGCATGGTATCCATCGGCGGCGTATCCACGATCTTGCCCGGATTGAAGATATGGTTTGGGTCCCAGGTGCTTTTAAGTTTGCGTAACAACTGGTAGTTTTTATCGCCCACCATCTGGCGGATGAATTCTCCACGCAGCCTTCCGTCCCCATGTTCTCCGCTTAGTGAGCCGTTGTATTTTTTAACGAGGGTCGCAATCTCTTCTGCAATCGTTCTGAAGAGCCGCTGACCCTGTTTTGTTTTGAGGTTGATGATGGGCCTGAGGTGCAATTCGCCGGAGCCCGCATGCGCATAGTGAACCGAGTAGAGTCCATGTTTTTCAAGGATCAGGTTGAAATCGCGAATGTAAGCAGGCAGGTCCTGCACATCAACAGCTGTATCTTCAATCACCGGAACCGCTTTTTCATCGCCCGGCAGATTACTCAGTAGACCAAGTCCCGCTTTGCGCAGGGTCCAAATCTTTTTGGAGTCTTCTCCAAACAACAACGGGAAATGATAGCCGAGTCCTGCTGCACGCATTTCATGTTCTACGGTGGCAGCAATCGCGTTGATCTCTTCTCGGGTAGCCCTGCAGAATTCTATCACCAGTATAGCGCTGGGATCACCTTCTACAAAAAACCTGTTCTTACTTTGCTCGATATTGTCTTTCGTGCATTCGAGAATATAGTGATCGATGAGCTCACTCGCACTGGGATGGTGCTTCATCGCGATCAGATTAGCCCGCAGGCTCTCATCGATACTATTAAAATGTACACAGAGCAATCCTACCTCTTTGGGCGGAAGATCCACCACATTCAATTCGATCTCTGTGATGAAGGCCAATGTGCCTTCGGAACCGGCAATGAGTTTGCAAAAGTTAAAGGTTGGTCCCCCCAAGGTGAAAGGTGCAGTGTCCAGCAACACATCCACTGCGTAGCCTGTATTCCTTCGCTCAACACTTGGCCGCGGAAATTCCTTTCGGATCTCTTCCTGGGTATTGACATCAGAAAGTGTAGAACGGATATGCCGATGTATTTCTCCTTCCAATCCTGGCAATTCGCACTTGGTGTGAAAGGCATCGATGTCAAGATCACTGAATTCAACTTCTGAACCATCGCTAAGCAAGGCTTTTACTGACAGCAGGTGTTCGCGCGTGGAATGATACACAACAGAGTTGGAGCCGCAGGAGTTGTTGCCCACCATGCCGCCGATCATGGCGCGGTTGGCCGTAGAAGTTTCTGGTCCGAAGAACAAACCATGGGGTTTGAGGAAGAGATTGAGTTCATCCCTCACCACGCCGGGTTGTACCCGTACTTTTTTTGCAGCGGCATCCAGGGAAAGGATCTGATTGAAATGCGAAGAGACATCCACCACAATTCCATTGCCCACTACCTGGCCGGCCAACGAAGTTCCCGCAGTTCTGGGGATCAGCGATGTCTTTTGTTCCTTTGCAAAAGCAATAAGCTTTTTCAGGTCTGCGATGGATCGGGGAATGGCAACCGCGATCGGCAATTCACGATAGGCAGATGCATCTGTTGCATACAGGACGCGCATCTTGTGATCAAAGAAAAGATCGCCTTCCAATTCACGTGCTAGTTGCTCCAGATGTTGCATAATTGAAAATCAAAAGTCAAAAGTCAAAAATCAATTTACTTTTTTTGACCTTTGACCTTTGACTTTTGTATTGGTTAGATCCCCAGCTTCTTCTTCAGATTTGCATCGATAGCATCCAGGAATTCTTCTGTATACAGGTAATGTTCACCATGGGTTACTTTATTACCATGGATACAAACCGCGAGATCCTTCGTCATCTTACCACTTTCCACGGTCTCAATACATACCGCTTCCAGCGCGTTGGCAAAATTGATCAGCGCATCATTGCCGTCCAGTTTACCACGGAACGCGAGGCCTCTTGTCCAGGCGAAAATGGACGCGATGGGATTGGTAGACGTGGACCTACCTTTCTGGTGTTCACGATAGTGACGGGTTACCGTACCATGTGCGGCTTCGGCCTCCATCGTTTTACCATCTGGTGTTACCAATACAGAAGTCATCAGCCCCAGTGAGCCGAATCCTTGTGCCACCGTATCACTTTGTACGTCTCCATCATAGTTCTTACAGGCCCAAACAAAGTTACCGTTCCATTTCAGGGCACTCGCTACCATATCATCAATGAGCCTGTGCTCATAAGTGATGCCTGCTTTTTCAAATGCGGCTTTAAACTCGTTATCGAAAATTTCCTGGAAGATATCTTTGAACCTGCCATCGTATTTTTTAAGGATGGTATTCTTGGTGCTCATGTACAGCGGCCATCCTTTCTGCAGGGCCATGTTCATACAACTACGTGCAAAACCACGGATGCTCTCGTCTACATTGTACATGCTCATCGCCACTCCGGAGCTCTTGAACTGGAATACTTCGTGTTCAATCACTGTTCCGTCTTCGCCTTCAAATTTGATGGTCAATTTTCCTTTACCGGGAACCACGAAGTCTGTGGCGCGATATTGATCACCAAAGGCATGACGACCAACAATGATCGGCGCATCCCAGGTAGTGACGAGGCGGGGAATATTTTTGATCACGATGGGTTCACGAAAAACAGTGCCGTCAAGGATATTGCGGATGGTGCCGTTGGGGCTCTTCCACATTTGCTTCAGCGAAAATTCTTTCACCCTTGCTTCATCCGGAGTGATGGTGGCACATTTGATGCCTACACCATACTGCTTGATGGCATTTGCTGCATCTACGGTTACCTGGTCATTGGTTTCATCACGGTATTCCATGCCCAGGTCATAATATTTGATATCGATATCAAGATAGGGGAGAATAAGTTTCTGCTTGATGAAGGTCCAGATGATTCGGGTCATTTCATCGCCATCCAGTTCAACCACCGGATTGGCTACTTTGATTTTTTCAGCCATTGATTACGCTTGGTTTAAGGGTTGTAAATTTAGTGTAATAATCGATGTAATTATCCAAGGGCCACATCTAAAACCATCATAACCACAAACCCGCCGATAAAACCCAGCACAGCCACATCCGTGTATTTGTCGCGCTGTGTTTCCGGGATCACTTCCTCTACTACCACATAGATCATGGCTCCGGCTGCAAAGGCAAGTGCAAAGGGCAGGATGGGCTGCATATAGATCACAGCCAGTGCGCCGATCACGCCCGCCACAGGTTCCACGATGGCACTCAGCTGGCCGTACCAGAAACTCTTTAAGCGGCTCACGCCCTGTCTGCGCAGGGGGACTGCCACTGCGAGGCCTTCCGGAAAGTTCTGTATGCCGATACCAAAGGCCAGCGCTACGGCACCGGCGATGCTTGCCTCGGGCATACCATTGGCGGCAGCGCCAAACAAGACGCCCACGGCGAGTCCTTCCGGGATGTTGTGAAGGGTGATCGCGAGGATCAACAGCGTGGTACGGCGCCACTGCGTTTTCATGCCCTCAGTTTCATTGTCACTGAAGTTGATGTGCAGGTGCGGCATGTATTTGTCTAACAAATAAATGAATAGTGAACCGGCGAGAAAGCCCACAGCCGCCGGCATCCAGGGCATGGAGGGGTAGAGGCGTTCAGACATTTCGATAGACGGGTTCAGCAGGCTCCAAAAACTGGCTGCCACCATCACGCCGCCGGTGAAGCCCAGCATGATGTCCAAAACCTTCCGGTTAATGGTCTTGAAAAAGAACACCAGCGACGCCCCTGCGGCGGTGACCAGCCACGTAAAGGTAGTGGCAATGAGGGCCGATTGTACCGGACCGATGCCTTCAAAGAATTTTTCAATTTCTTTCATGACTTACTCGTTTTTCGTACCCATATAAATCTTGCCACCGATTCACTCAAGGTAAAGGGCGTATGCTTGCCTGCCCTGATCTCCAGGCTATTGTCGAAACTGAATTTTTTCTTAACCTCTAGTTTTGTGCCGATGGCGATGTGGTGGTGTTTTAAGATATCCAGCATCTCGGCGCTCTGGTTGGCTACGTGGCTCACTTCCATCGGCTGGTTGAGCGGGATGTCTGTGATGGGCAATTGCTCCGGTGAAACGATCCTGCCCTGTTGATCCGGGATTGGATCGCCATGGGGATCCACCCGCGGAAAGCCAAGGTATTCATCCAGTTTATCGATCAATTTTTTACTGGTCACGTGTTCCAGCTCTTCCGCCACTTCATGCACTTCATCCCAGCTGAATTTCAGCTTCTCAGATAAAAAGAATTCCCAGAGCCTGTGGCGGCGGATGATGCCCAGCGCTACCCGTTTCCCGTCTGCACTTAACCGGAAACCCTTGTATCGTTCATAATTCAACAGCTTCTTGGTCTTCAGTTTTTTCAGCATATCCGTAACGGAGGCGGGGCGGGTTTTCAGCTCTGCCGATAAAGCGTTGGTGGTCACCATACCTTCTGCACCCTGCAGATGATAGATGGCCTTGATGTAATTCTCCTCACTGATGGAATAGTTCACCATTACCTAAAAAATAATTTAGACAAAGCTAAAAATTTAATTCAAAACGCAATGGTCAAAAGGTAAAATCTGTTTAACCATTGTTTTTTGAATTTTGACTTATCTTGAATCATGTTTCGCATCCTTCTCGTCATCGGTGTACTGATCCTGGCTTCCTGTTCTTCCAAGAAGAAAAGCCTGCGTGGTGAGGAAGTAGAGACCGTAACAGACTTCGTAGAGTCCTTTAATGATATCGCATTACCGGTGGAGTTAACGGATACTTCCATCGATAATAAGCTTGATGATTCTGCCCTGATCAATATAAAGCTTATTCAAAAATTCATTCCGGATACCCTGTTCCGCGAGTTTAAGGGGACCAAACCCAAATATTATGCGATGGGCAAGGTTACAGATAAAACGGGCATCCAGTACTTATTCATCAAGGCAACTACGGCAGCCAAGCAGGTGGGTTATCTGCTTTGTTTCGACAAGGAGAAAACCTGCAAAGCAGGCATGGCCCTGGTGAGTAATAACACGGACCGGAATATTCATACGCAAGCTGGACTTGACCGGAAGTTTACCATCTATATCAACAAAAGCCGTATGGGTAAGGATGGTGCCAGCTATTATCGGAAGAACGTGTATGTATATAATGATATCGGGACCTTCACGCTGATCCTGCAGGAAAGCAATGAGGTGCCCGAAGTGAAAGAGATCTATAACCCCATCGATACCTTACCCGCGAAAGGGAAGTGGTCCGGCAACTATATTAAAGACAAGAAGAATTTTGTTAGTGTCAGGGATGGTGCTAAAGCGGACAGATTGCTCTTCTTTGTTCATTTCGAAGAGAACAACGGGGATTGTGTTGGCGAACTGAAAGGTGAAGCAGATATCATCAAACCAGGGCTGGCCCGTTACAGTGCCCCGGGAGATCCTTGCGGACTGGAGTTTAATTTTACTGCCAATAAAGTTACCCTGCTGGAGTTGAAAGGCTGCGGCAATTACAGGGGGATCAAATGTTTCTTCAATGGTTCCTATCCGAAAAAGGCACCACCCAAAAAGCTTAAAAAAGCAGCAAAAAGTTAGAAAATGGGGCTATTCTGATTTCCTTTGCGTCAATTTTACACATTCGGCAATTGATTTAGGGTTTTTCCGTTTATATTGCGACCCATTAAAAAGCAAGCAACCGTTATCATGACACAATTCAGTCATTACAACGTACCCTACTCCGTTGACCCGAGATATACAACCAAAGCCGCCTATTTCTCGATGGAGTTCGCCGTCCATCAGCCGCTGAAGATTTACAGTGGTGGTCTTGGATTTTTGGCCGGATCCCATCTTCGTGCAGCCTACGAGTTGAAGCAGAATATGATCGGGATAGGGATTCTCTGGAAGTATGGTTATTATGACCAGGCCAGGAACCAGGATCAGACCCTGCAGGTGCAGTGGAACGAAAAGACCTATAATTTTTTAAAAGATACCGGGATCAAATTCCATATCGCCATACATGATGCACCCGTTTGGGTGAAAGTGTGGTATCTGGAGCCTGAGACGTTCAAGAGCGCACCCCTGTTCCTGTTGAGTACGGACCTGCCGGAGAATGATTATGTTTCGCAAACGATTACACATCGTTTGTATGATGCCAATGTGGCTACCAAGGTAGCGCAGTTCATCCTTCTCGGATTGGGTGGTGCAAAATTGATTGATCTCCTGAACTTCAATCCGGATGTGTATCATATGAATGAAGCACATGCCGTGTCTTGTGTGTTCCATTTGCTGCGAAAATTCGGTAGCAGAGAAGAAGTGCGAAAGCGTTTAGTGTTCACTACCCATACACCGGAAGAGGCAGGAAACGAAAAACACGATATCCATCTTTGTTATAAGATGTCTTACTTCAACGGTTTTTCGATTGATGAAGTAAGGGCGCTGACAGGACTGCAGGATGACCAATTCAACCATTCTCTGGTTGCCCTTCGTTTTGCGCGACTGGCCAATGGGGTTTCTGAATTACACGGACATGTGAGCCGGAAGATGTGGAGCAGGTATGAAGGCATTTGCAACATCATCCATATCACTAATTCACAGAACTGGAGATATTGGGCCGATAAGCAATTGTATGATGCGATGGATGAAAACAACGAAGAACGGTTCATTGATCGCAAGTGGTACCTGAAGAAACGTGCTTTTGACCTGGTGGCAGATCAGACGGGAAAACTG
>JBKCVJ010000082.1:0-2556 GCA_046317915.1 Sphingobacteriales bacterium | reverse complement strand
ACATTAGCGCCCGGTCCTTCGGCTATGTATCCGTTCATATCGCTCAACAGTGCTTCGTCGAATCCTTTTGCCTTAGCATCCTGGCTTGCCAAAATAGAATTCACATAGTGCCCCGCCGCTTTGGCATGGATATAAAATCCTTTTGGATTCGGTCTTTGGAAAGGTGAACTATACACCCTCAGCAGCTTATCTCCGAGGAAAGGCTGCATTTCCCAGGTCATGATCGCAAGATGTGATTCCGTATTGAGATTGAAACTCATATTGGCCGGCGCATATACCAGGGGCCTGATGTACGCATCCTGCTGATTGTTTTTCGCCAATACCTGGTAGGTAGCATCAATGAGCTCTTGCACATTCCATGTGTAGGGCAGGTTCAACGCTTCGGCAGATTTTTGCAATCGCTCATAGTGTTCAACCGCCTTGAAGATCTTTGTTTCTCCCGATGCGGTTTTGTAAGCACGAATACCTTCAAACACGCCATAGCCATAATGCAGGGTTTGTCCATAAAGATCCGTTGTGGCTTCGGCAGACCTTACCAGTTTGCCATTGAGCCAGAGTACCGTGTCCTGGTTATAATAATTTGCCATGCTTTTCTAGATGATCGTTGATTTTCTCAGTTCGATGTTTGCTTTATTGATCGCACTGGGGAATTTATTGCTGATATGATCCGAGATCAGTTCACCAATGGTAGAGGTGAAATAGAAATTCACAGGATCAATATCTTTCGTGACAAATCCATGTTCAAGGGTCCAATCCACCGCCATGCGCACATGGTCCGCTTCATTCTGCAATCCGAAATACTCCAGCATCAGCGCCACAGAAAGCACCGCGCCCAAAGGATTGGCGATGTCTTTTCCTGCCGCCTGCGGATAGGAGCCATGAATGGGTTCAAATAGTGCCTTGCCATTTCCAATTGAAGCGGAAGGCAAAAGCCCGAGAGATCCCGTAAGCACACTGGCTTCATCGCTGAGGATGTCGCCAAACATATTTTCCGTCAGAATGACGTCAAACTGCTTTGGATTCAGGATCAGCTGCATCGCCGCATTGTCCACAAACATAAAGTCCACTTCCACATCTGGATAGTTTTGTGCAATGGCTTTTACATGATGACGCCAGAGCCTGGATGTTTCCAGTACATTGGCTTTATCTACGAGTGTAACTTTTTTTCTCCTGTTTCCCGCAAACTGAAAGGCAAGATGCGCAATCCGCTCAATCTCTGCCTGCGTATAGGTGCAATCATCCAATGCCCAGGTCTTCTCTTCGTTCACTTCTTTTTTACCGAAGTAAATACCTCCGGTAAGTTCACGGAAAATAATGAAATCAATACCTGCGAGGGCATTGGCTTTCAGGGGCGACAAATGGTGCAGTGATGTGTAGGATTTTACGGGCCTGATATTGGCAAACAACTGCAGCGACTTACGCAGTTTCAACAGTCCCTGCTCCGGACGAACCTTTGCATTGGGATCATTATCAAAACGGGGATGACCGATGGCACCAAATAAGATGGCGTCACTCTGCATGCAAGCAGCCAGGGTTTCATCTGGAAGAGGGTTACCGGTTTTGTCGATGGCATCCGCACCCATCAAACTGAAGTTGTAATAAAACTGGTGGCCATATTGCTGGCCGATGGCGTCTAACACACGGATGGCCTGCTTAATCACTTCCGGACCTATGCCATCGCCGGGGATCACCGTAATGTTTTTGTGCATGACAATTGTTTTTAGCTATTTAGTTTTTCATATTCTTCGATACGGTCTTTCAAACTCAACAGATAATCGATATCATCATATCCATTCAGCAAGCACTCTTTTTTGTATGGATTGATGTCGAAGGATTCTGTTTCTCCGGTTGCTGCAACAGTGATGCGCTGACTCGACAGATCCACTTCAATGATAGAGCGGTTATCTTTTTCCACCACAAGAAAAAGTTTCTCCAGGAATGCTGGTGAAACCGTTACCGGCAGCAGGAAATTGTTGAGCGCATTATTCTTAAAGATATCTGCAAAGAAGCTGCTCACCACCACGTCAAATCCAAAATCTTTAATGGCCCAGGCGGCGTGTTCGCGTGAGGAACCACAGCCGAAGTTTTTCGCTGCCAGCAGGATCTTCCCGCTAAACCGCCCATCATTCAGGATAAAATCTTTCTTCGGTTTCGTGTCATCATCGTTCTCATAACGCCAGTCGCGAAACAAATTTTTCCCAAACCCATCCCGCGTGGTTGCCTTCAGAAACCTCGCCGGAATGATCTGATCCGTATCCACATTCTCGATGTTGAGTGGCACGGCCGTGGATGTGACTATGTTTATGCTCTTGCCCATTTTGTTATTCGTTAATTGTTATTCGTTATCCACACATCCAAACTCAAAACTCCAATAACCAGTGCCAATTGTCAATTGTTAATTGCCAATTGTCAATTGCCAAAAAATCTCTCACATCTCCTACCTTCCCCGTCACAGCCGCCACCGCCGCTGTCAACGGTGACGCCAGCAATGTCCTCGCACGCGGTCCTTGTCTGCCCTCAAAGTTTCTATTACTGGTGCTGATACAATATTTACCG
>JBKCVJ010000081.1:0-6217 GCA_046317915.1 Sphingobacteriales bacterium | reverse complement strand
AATTATGTTTATGCCAGTTCAGACCAGGGCATCTGGGTAAATCTTTTTGTGGGCAACAACGCCAGTATTCCGGTGGGTAAACAAAAGGTGAACATGCAGATGGAAACGAATTATCCCTGGGATGGCGCTGTGAAGATGACGTTAAAGCCCGGGAAGAAACTGAATACGAAAATCTATGTGCGCATTCCGGGCTGGGCAAGAGGAATTGCGGCACCCGGCGGATTGTACGGATTCGCGGACCAGGATAATGCTGCCGCAGAGATCTGGCTGAACGGAAAGAAACTGGACCTGAATGTGGCGCAGGGATATGTGATGATCGACAGGCAGTGGAAGGATGGCGACCAAATTGAACTTCGGCTACCCATGAATGTTAGGAAGATCACGGCCAGGAAAGAAGTGAATGCTGATGAAGGAAGGATAGCCATTCAAAGAGGACCATTGGTATATTGTGTGGAGGGCGCAGATAATAGCGGAAGGGCATGGAATATCATAGCAGACGGCCAGGCCAGTTTTGTTCCGGCACAGGCAACCGTTTTGGATGAACCGGTGATAACCCTTACCGCAACACTGCCTGTAATTTCTGTAGGCGTCAATAGCCTTGCCGTGCAAACGGAAAAAAAGAAAGTGGTGGCCATTCCGTACTACACCTGGTGTAATCGTGGAAGTAACGAGATGCAGGTTTGGCTACCCACAGCCATACGGAAGATCCGGATCGATTAATCTCATTTCATATCAGTACTCGCATGCGTATTTATCATCTGATCATTCAAGAAAATCAACCAGAAATTGTATACCCTTAAAACAAATTTACGCAAATGAAAAAAGTAACGGTCATTGGTGGCGGTGTGATTGGTATGTGCAGTGCATATTATTTAAAAAAGGCAGGCTATGATGTGCGGTTGATTGAAAGAGGGGATATCCGCCAGGGGACATCTTTTGGCAACGCAGGATATATTTCTCCAAGTCATTTTGTTCCATTGGCCACACCGGGTATTGTGGCAAAGGGGCTGCAGTGGATGCTGAGTTCTTCATCCCCGTTTTATATCAAGCCGAGGCTGAATATGGACCTGATCCGATGGGGCCTGCAGTTTTACAAAATGGCCACTGCAAAAAAAGTTGAAGAGAATGCGGTACCGCTCAATGACATTTTGCAATTATCCAGGGAACTGACCTCTGATATCAAAAACGATCTGGGCAACCAGTTTCGCATGGAAGAGATCGGTTGTTTCATGTTATACAAGAGTCCGAATACAGAAAAACATGAGATCGAACTCGCAAAGGAAGCGATGAAATTCAGGATTGATACAAAGATCCTTAGTGCGGCTGAGGTACAGGCTCTTGAGCCCGAAGTGAAGGTAGACTGCATAGGCGGTGTGTTGTACCCAATTGATGCGCACTTGCATCCCGGGGAGTTTATGCAGGCGCTGCACAAATTTATGGATGAGCAGGGTGTTGAGCTGATGCTGAATACCACGGTGACCGGATTTGAAAAACAAGGAAATCAGGTCACGCGTGTTCATACCGACAAAGGAGATGTTGATGTGGAGGAATTGGTGATTGCCACAGGATCATGGCTACCCATCATTACGGAAAGCCTCGGCATCCACATGCTTTTGCAGGCGGGCAAAGGGTACAGCATGACTTTCGAAAACATGAAGAACAACCTTCGTTATCCGGCCATCCTTGTTGACAACCGCGTTGCGATGACACCCTTTAAGCGGGATCTGCGTATGGGTGGAACGATGGAGATCAGCGGTCTGCAATCCCCTACCCTGATCAAGCGTGCCCAAGCGATTTTTAAGGCTGCTAAACTGTATTATCCCGAGTTGGAAGTAGAATTCCCGGGTATCGACAAAGTGTGGAGCGGTCTCAGACCGTTGAGCCCGGATGGACTCCCGTATATCGGCAGGCATTCCCGATATAACAACCTGACAATTGCAGGCGGGCATGCCATGCTTGGCCTTTCCCTTGCGGCTGGCACCGGCAAACTGGTGGAAGAGATCGTTGGACACAAAAACACCAGTATAAAGATGGATGCATTCCGCGTTGAAAGGTTCTAAACTAGCTATTAGCTAATAGCTACTAGCTAATAATCGAAGATTAGCACACATTCATCGGGTATTTGCTCCCTATTGTCGAAATCCCGTGAAACTGTGGGTAATACACGGCATCTTTACCTCATAAACGGATTTGACAAATTAACTCAAGCACTTTACTGAAGCCACATCAACTACGGATTTGACCTGAAAAAACAAAAAGAGCCGGACCTAAAAGTCCGGCTTTTGTCATTCACGGGTGTAAGCAGAGCTTACACCCCCGTGAATGACAGAAGCCGGACTTTAGGCATTGGGCACTGGGCATTGGGCATTGCCGCACTGCCGCATTCTCAAATTTTCGAATTGTCTACAATCCTATTTCATAATGCAACTTCGGAATCTCCACGTCCACAAACCCTTTTCGGAGCAGACGATTGCGAAAATCCTCTTGCACATTAAGCTCTCCGTGAACAAGGAATAACTTCTTGACCAGCTTCGGATCCTGGCAGGCGAGGAACTGGCAAAGATCCTCGTAATCACCATGTGCACTCATACTTCTTATGGATCCCACTTCGGCATGCACCTCATGTTCTACGCCAAAGATCTTGACGATCTTGTTTCCGTTCATGAGCCTCGAGCCAAGTGAATTGGGTTCGCAATATCCAGTCATCAATACGGAATTACGGCTATTCTCTATGTTGTTACTGATATGGTGCTTTACTCTTCCGGCTTCCGCCATTCCACTGGCAGAGATGATCACGCAAGGCTCGTTCCTGAAATTCAGGAGCTTTGATTCATCTACGGTGCGTACATACTGCATACCCCGGAACTTGAAGGGATCGTCATCGTTCTTCAATACTTTTTGAATGGTGGTATTGAAGTACTCCGGATATCGTTTAACGATCTCCGTTGCCTTGATGCTCAATGGACTGTCCACAAAATAATCCAGCTCAGGAAGCCTTCGCTCCAGTTCAAGCTGGTTCAATGCATAAAGGATCTCCTGCGTTCGGCCCACACTGAATGCAGGGATGATCAGTTTTCCCTTTTTCTGCACGCAGGTTTTCTCGATCCAGGCCAGTAGATTATCTGGCGTAGTAATATGAAGATCATGTAAAGAGTTCCCATAGGTAGATTCCAAAAGGATAAAATCTGCCTGCGAGAAAACATCCGGTGAACGAAGGATCACATCGCGGTATCTACCCACATCACCACTAAAACTCAATTGCTGCGCCACGCGATTTTCTGTAACACGCAAGTGCACAGCAGCAGAACCGATGATATGCCCGGCATCTGTATACATCAGCTCAACACCGTCATCGATCTTCCTCCACTGCCCATACTCATGCTCCACAAAATGGGACTGCACCGCCTTCGCATCTTCGGCCGTATACAATGGTTTCAGGTAAGGTTGCCCATCAGCGGCTCTTCGCTTATTGATGTATTTCACATCATCTTCCTGGATCTCTGCGGAATCTTCAAGCAGTACCGATGCCAGTTCTCGGGTTGCAGGTGTACAATAGATTTTTCCTTCAAATCCATCGGCAACCAGCTTGGGCAGCAAACCACTGTGGTCAATATGCGCATGAGAAAGCACAACAATGTCCACTTCCCTGGGTTCAAAACCCCAATGCCTGTTCATTGAATCTGTCTCACGGCCCATTCCCTGGAACATCCCGCAATCCAGTAATATTTTTCTTCCGTTCTTCAACGTGACCAAATGCTTGGAACCGGTGACGCAACGTGCCGCACCATGAAATGCAATCTTCATACTTTATGTTTTGATTTAAACGTCCACCTGATGTCAAAGCTTGATACCAACTCGCCTTTATCGTTCCATCCTTTTGTTGTTACGTCCACCGTAACACCTTCCCCTGTGGCGATGGCTTTCTCCACCGCATCCCTGATCCTGTCTCCTTCTTCACATGTAAAGGTGGTGATGCCCGTTGCCTTTTTGTGAAAGCTGCCGTTGACATGCAACACCAGCATAGAAACTGCAGGCGTTCGCTGATGGATATGCATCATCGCCAGCAAACCCGTACTCATCTCGGCTGCCATGGCCTGGCAGGCAAAGTAGGTGGATCGAAAAGGATTTTGTGAAAACCATTTGTAAGGGACCGTAACTTCCGCGCGTTCGGGCGAGATGTCTTTTACACGCACTCCCGAGAAGTAGGCCGATGGCAATTTCTGAAACATGAAGAAACCCATCTTCAACGGACTCTTTATCGTTTGAATAAAGGACTGAATATTTGTTTGAGACATGGCAAGTTGAATCTACCCTTAAGATACTACTATCTGTCCATCAAACAAGAACGGCAGCGATTATGCTGCCGTTCGTTTTGAATCAAAAATCTAGTTCAATCTGGTTTCTGAGTAAGTCTTCATAAACATCCCGCTTCCTGATCAGCTGGGCTTTGCCATCAATAACCATCACTTCCGCAGGTTTGAGGCGCGAATTAAAATTACTGCTCATCTCAAACCCATAAGCACCCGCATTGTAAAACACGAGGTAATCGCCTTCGCGCACCTCATGCAGCTTCCTGTCCCAGGCGAAAGTATCGGTCTCACAAATATTACCAACCACTGTATAAATCCTTTCCGGTGCAGTTGGATTAGAAATGTTGACAATGTAATGATAGGCATCATAGAACATCGGACGGATCAGATGATTGAATCCACTGTTCACACCCACAAAAACCGTTGCAGGTGTTTGCTTGATGACATTAGCCTTCACAATGAAATAGCCCGCCTCACTCACGAGATATTTACCGGGTTCAAACCAGACCTGAAGTTTGCGGCCGGTTTCCTTTTCATGGTTCTTGAAAGCTTCTGCTAATTTTTGTCCGAGACTACTTACATCGGTCTCCGGATCGCCGGGTTGATAAGGCACTTTAAACCCACTACCGAGGTCAATCACTTCAAGGTCCGGAAAATGTTCAGCCATGCTGAACATCACCTGCAATCCTTCCAAAAACACACCTATGTCTTTGATCTCAGAACCGGTATGCATATGAATACCCCGCACCTTCAGTTTCGTTGATTTCACCACGCGTTCAATATGCCTGATCTGATGGATCGAGATGCCAAACTTTGAATCCACATGACCCGTGGAAATCTTAAAATTTCCACCCGCCATGATGTGCGGGTTCAGGCGGATCATGACCGGATAGCTGCTGCCGAATTTATTCCCGAACTGCTCGAGGATAGAAATGTTATCGATGTTAATGTTCACACCCAATTCCTTCGCTTCCACATACTCTTGAAAGTCTGTGCAATTGGGCGTAAACAAAATGTCTTCCGGTGCAAACCCCGCTTTCAACCCAAGTTTCACTTCCTGGATGCTCACACAATCCAATGCCGCACCGATCTTCTTCATCAGCTTCAATACATTGATATTGGTCAGTGCTTTACAGGCATAAAAAAAACGGGCCTTGGTTCCGCCAAAAGCTTTCTTCAGGTTGTTGTATTGATGTGCAATGCGATCCGCATGATACACATACACCGGGGTTCCATGCACCGTTGCAATCTCTGATAACTGGGCTGGACTTAAAGTAGGCATTGGGCAATAGGCATTAGGCATTATTGGGATCGATGGGTTGATCATTATCTGTGGGCTCATCAGGCAAATCGTCAACTTTTGTAACGAGTTCACCTTCTTCGCTTACTGCAAGCACTTCGCCTTCTTCCACTTCAAAATGATCTGCATTCACCAGGGTTGGCGTAACCACTTGCTCTGCAAATATTTCATTGATCCGCGGCAGTTCGTCTGCGGAATTGATGCCGAAATAATCCATGAAATGCCTGGAAGTATTATACACGAGCGGCTTCCCTGGCAATTGCTCATTTCTGCCGGTGATGACAATCAATTCCTTCTCTAACAACTTCTGGATGCTATAATCCGTATTTACACCACGGATGGCTTCTATCTCCGACTTCGTGATCGGTTGCTTATAAGCGATGATGGCCAGGGTTTCCAGCGCTGCCGTTGATAACCTTTTCAGGAACTTATCTCCATTCAGCTGAGCGATGGTCTTGTGGTAGTCGCGCTTGGTCAGGAACTGCCAGCCGCCGCCACTTTGCCGGAGCTCAAAAGGATAAAACTCCGCAGCGTATTTCTCACGGATGCCATCTACCGATGCCTCTACCTGGTCAAGCGTGATCTTATCTTCCATAAAACCAAACGC
>JBKCVJ010000080.1:0-2642 GCA_046317915.1 Sphingobacteriales bacterium | reverse complement strand
CCTTTAGAAAAGTAACGATCAGATCCGCTTACTTCTTTGCCGATTCCTTTCAGGTATTGTGCAAGAGCACTCATGCCTGTTCCGGCCACGCCGATGAAAAATATTTTTTGAAAATCCTGTATTGAGCCGTGCATAGTCAATATTAAATTAAATACAAGAATTGGCAATCTATCATACAGTAATACAGACATTCAGAAATCCTGGAGTGGCATCCCGGATACCAGGCCTCCAACTCCCGATTTCCTGAATGTTTGTATTACTGTATGACTGATTGTCAAATCAACAGATCATTCTTCCTTGCCGTCTCCACCGCAATCTCATATCCCGCATCCGCGTGCCTGATCACCCCAATACCCGGATCATTGCGCAGCACGCGTGCGAGCCTTGCCTCCGCTGCATCAGTACCATCGGCCACAATGACCATCCCCGCGTGAATGCTGTAGCCCATACCCACACCGCCACCATGATGCAGCGAGACCCATGACGCGCCACCTGCCGTATTCATCAATGCATTCAATATCGGCCAATCCGCCACGGCATCTGATCCATCGAGCATGGCTTCTGTTTCTCTATTCGGTGATGCCACCGATCCGGTATCGAGATGATCCCTGCCAATCACAATGGGAGCTTTCACCTTACCGGTGCGCACGAGTTCATTAAACGCGAGTCCGGCTTTTTCCCGCTCGCCTTGTCCGAGCCAACAGATCCTCGCCGGCAAACCCTGAAACGCGATGCGCTCTTTCGCAAGCTTGAGCCAACGCTGCAGACTTTTATTCTCCGGGAACATGTTGCCGATCAATTCATCGGTGACTGCGATGTCCGCGGGATCACCACTCAGTGCGGCCCATCGGAACGGTCCCTTACCTTCGCAAAACAAAGGCCGGATATATGCCGGCACAAATCCCTGAAAATCAAATGCATTTTCCAGACCACGCTCCTGTGCCCTCGCACGGATATTGTTGCCATAGTCGAATGTAATTGCTCCTTTCTTTTGCAGTTCCAGCATCAGCTCCACATGCCTACGCATAGAATCATAGGCGAGATCGATGTATTGCTGTGGATTGGTTTCCCGCAATATTCTCGCCTGCTCATAACTGATCATGTGCGACCAATAGCCGATCAATGGATCGTGCGCCGAAGTCTGGTCCGTAAGTGTATCCGGCACCACGCCGCGCTCATTCATCCGATCCAGCAAATGCACCGCATTGCACAATACACCGATGCTGATGCCGCGGCCTTCTTTTTTATACTGCAATGCTTTATCAATGGCCTCATCGATATCAATGATCTTCTCATCGAGATACTTCGTCTCCAATCGCTTGTTGATGCGCCACTCTTCTACTTCTGCAACCAGGGCAACGCCTTCATTCATGGTGATGGCCAATGGTTGCGCACCGCCCATTCCGCCCAGACCCGCAGTTACATTCAATGTTCCTTTCAGCGTTCCGCCAAAATGTTTATCTGCAGCCGCGGCATAGGTTTCATATGTACCCTGCACGATGCCTTGTGAACCGATATAGATCCATGATCCTGCCGTCATCTGTCCGTACATCATCAGCCCTTTCTGTTCCAGTTCTGAAAAATGTTTCCAGTTGGCCCAGTTAGGAACGAGTTGCGAATTAGAGATCAGTACCCTCGGTGCATCAGGATGAGTTTTCATGATGGCAACGGGCTTGCCACTCTGTATAAGCAGGCTCTCATCGTTCTCCAGATTTTTCAGGCAGTGAATGATTTTATGTAAGGCTTCATGGTTACGCGCGGCCTTTCCCCGCCCACCATAAACAATCAGGTCTTCCGGACGCTCGGCAACGTCTGGGTCAAGGTTGTTCAGCAGCATGCGCAGGGCTGCTTCCTGGATCCAGCCTTTACAATTCAGTGTGGTACCTGTTGGCGTTGCAGGAATCGTTGATTTAATATTGGAATTGCTCATAGCCTTCGTTTAATTGAATGTGATGAGTACTGGCAAATGCATTGATGGATCGTATAAATGAAAAATCACTGATGATGGTTTTGATGACGTTGATATCATCTGCGAAGATCCGGTCTTCTTCGGCGAAGCCTACGAAGGATCTTACAAAGCCATGTGCATGTTCCAGGAGCGCAGAACTTTTTAATGGCCGCCTGAATTCAATGGCCTGGCTTGCACTTAATAATTCAATCGCAAGAATATATTGCAGGTTATCAAGTACCGTCAATAATTTTCTGCCGCTGATACTGCCCATACTCACATGGTCTTCCTGGCCTAAAGACGTGGGAATGCTGTCTGCGCTTGCGGGAAAGCATAGTGTTTTATTCTCCGTCACCAATGCCGCCGTAGTATACTGCGGGATCATGAATCCACTGTTGAGTCCCACGTTATTCATCAGCAACATCGGCAGTCCCCATTTGCCTTCCAATAACAAATAACATCTACGGTCTGCAATATTACCGGCCTCCGCCGCCGCGATGCAGGCATAATCCAATGGCAGGGCCAAGGGCTGACCATGGAAGTTTCCGCCACTGATGGTATCATCGGCATTAAAAATGATCGGGTTGTCCGTCACTGCATTGAGTTCCACTTCAACGAGCTCTTTCAAATGCAGCCAGGCATTACGTGAAGCGCCATGTACCTGTGGCATGCAGCGCAGTGAGTATGGATCTTG
>JBKCVJ010000079.1:0-4806 GCA_046317915.1 Sphingobacteriales bacterium | reverse complement strand
GCTAAATACTCAACCCTAAATCCTGAATCCTCTGTAAAAGATTTAGTGTCCCTATATAAAGACATCTCCGCATTACCAGACAATTACTGGCGCAACAAGAAACTCGCCGAAGTGCAAACCCTCATCGAGGCTTGCGCCGGATTATATTTCGAAGCATCTTCACCGCAGGCCTATGCCGTGCAGGGAGATTCCCTTCGCATCAATGTAACGGCCATCAACAGAAGCAATGTACCGGTAACCCTTCGCGGCTTCCAGTGGGATGCCTTTGATACCACTATGAACTCAGTACTCACGCTCAACAAGGCCATTCAATCCCAGAAGCAAGTACTCGTGGATCCGAACAAACCTTTTTCCCAGCCCTACTGGCTGAGCAAGAATATGGAGAAAGGTTCCTTTAATGTAGAGAACGAGAATATGATCGGTCTTCCGGAAAATCCACCCGCATATAGTGCAGGGTTTAGGGTTGAGGTTTTAGGGTCTAGCTTTGTGTTCACCAAGCCCATCACCTACAAACACACCGATCCCGTAAAAGGCGAGCTGTTCCAGCCCCTGCCCGTGGTGCCACCCGTGGGTGTGAACACCAACCCCTCCATCCTCGTGTTCCGCAAAAACCAACAACAGGAGAAACCTTATAAAGTATCCATCACCTCCTTCGCGCAGATTGATTCCATCCCCGCCAAACTGAATACCCGTGGCGGAAAGATCAATGACGGATCGCAAGCCATCAGCTTTGGCGCGCCCAGGGGCGTCACGCGCAACTACGACATGTCCTACGGCAACAAGGCCCTCAAGCAAACCGATATGGACCAGATGGTGGCGAGCATCGATTTCACCCGCAAACAAACCCAGTATGCCAACCACCTCGCCGTGGCGCAGATCAATTATGATCATATTCCATCCATCAGATATTTTGTCCCTGACGGGATCACCGTGCTGAACCTGGATATCAAAACTTCGGGTACGCGTGCGGGTTATATCAAAGGTGCCGGGGATAAAGTGCCGGAGGCATTGGAACAACTCGGATACAGCGTGACCTTCCTGGAAGAAAAAGACATCACACCGGGCGCACTCAAAAACTATGACGTGATTGTGGTAGGCATCCGCGCTTACAATATTCACGAGTGGCTGAACTCGGCCTACGAAACCCTGATGGACTATGTAAAAAACGGCGGCACCATGGTGGTGCAATACAATACCAACAGTTTCGTGGGTCCGGTCCGCAGCAACCGCATCGGTCCATATAATTTCTCGATCACCAACGGCAGGGTTACTGATGAAGAAAGCAGTGTGCAATTCGCAGATCCCAGCTCTCCAATATTAAATTGGCCCAATAAAATTACGGAGCAGGATTTCAAAGGCTGGGTGCAGGAGCGGGGTATTTATTTTGCCGACAAATGGGCTCCGGAATTCAAGCCCGTGCTCGGCATGCGGGATCCCGGAGAAACGGAAGACCGGCTCGGATCCACGCTGGTGGCCAGTTACGGCAAGGGCCGCTTTGTGTATACCGGTCTGGCCCTGTTCCGCCAGCTACCCGCGGCCGTGGGCGGATCATACCGTTTGTTCGCGAACATCATTGCCAATCCAAACTATAAAAAATGAGAGGAAAAGGAGTTGTCATCGGGGTATTTGTAGGCATCGTGTTTGGGTTGCTGTTCCGCAAGCCGGCCATCGCGATTGCACTGGGTTTGCTGGTGGCGTATTTGATGTATCGTAATGATAAGAGTCATGACCAACGATAAGCCGCCCCTCTTTTCAACCTGGCGAGCCTGGTACATCGCCGTGATCGCTTTCCTGGTGATCGAGATCATTGTTTTTGCCTGGATCACCCAACAATTTTCATGAGCAGTATAGACTGGATCATATTGGTGCTCACGCTCACCGCCATCATTTTGTACGGCGTGTATAAGAGCAAGAGTACGCATGACCTCGACGGCTATTTCCGCGGCAACCGCGAGATGCCTTGGTACCTCGTGCTCGCGAGCATCGTGGGCACCCAGGCCAGCGCGGTCACCTTTCTATCCGCACCCGGCCAGGCCTATACCGATGGCATGCGCTTCGTGCAATACTATTTCGGACTGCCCCTGGCCATGGTGGTGCTCTGCATCACTTTTGTGCCGATGTTCCGAAAGCTAAACCTGATTACGGCCTATGAATTCTTAGAGAAAAGATTTGACGTAAAGACCAGGACCTTAACCTCAACACTTTTCCTGATCTCCCGTGGCTTGAGCACCGGCATCAGCGTATACGCACCATCCATCATCCTGAGTTCCCTCATGGGTTGGAACATCTACTGGACCAATCTCTTCATGGGCGGGCTCCTGATCATCTATACCGTAACCGGCGGGGCCAAGGCCGTGGCGCATACGCAGAAGCTGCAGTTGGCCATAATATTTATTGGCCTGTTTGTGGCGGCCTACCTCTGCGTGCAGATGTTGCCCGAAGGCGTAGGCTTTGTGGATGCCTTGCAGATTGGGGGGAAGCTTGACAAGATGAACGTGATCACCACCGGGGTGGGCGAGAAGGGGTTTGACTGGAGCGACCGGTTCAATATCTTTAGTGGTTTGATCGGCGGATTTTTCCTGGCGCTCTCTTATTTCGGGACGGACCAGAGCCAGGTGGGGCGCTTCCTCACGGCGAAATCTGACCGCGAAAGCAAATTGGGCCTCCTGCTCAACGGCGTAGTAAAAGTGCCGATGCAGTTCCTGATTTTACTCATCGGTATTTTGGTTTTTGCCTACTATCAGTTCAATCCCGCACCATTACTATTTAACGATGCGCCCCTGGCGAAGGCGAAGCAGACAGAATACCGCGATACCATTCTCAGATTAGAAACCCGACATACCGATGTGGCACTCCGCAAGGCTTCGGTAGCCAAGCAATTAACGACTGACGCCAATAGCGATTTGCTATTAGCACAATTGGACGAGCTCAACCATCAGCAGGAACGCATCCGCAAGGACGCGAGGACAGTTGTCCTGGCCGCCACGGCGGATAAAGAGACCAACGATACCAACTATATCTTCCTGCGTTTTGTAGTTGACCATCTGCACCGCGGGATGGTGGGTTTATTGATTGCCGTGATCTTCCTTGCGGCCTGGGGCAGTATTGCCGCGGCGCTCAACTCTTTGGCTTCCGCAAGTGTAGTAGACTTCCACAAGAAATTTATCAACAAGGACCTGAGTCCGGAGCAGGACTACAAGATATCCCGCTGGTACACTTTGTTTTGGGGGCTCTTTACCGTTGCCACTGCTCAATTTGTTACAGGCATGGGCTCCCTAATCGAAGCCGTCAACGTCCTCGGTTCGTGGTTCTATGGTATAATTCTAGGGATCTTCCTTATCGCCTTCTATTTGCCTCACATCAAGGGCACTGCAGTTTTTTGGTCCGCCCTCGTTGGTCAAGTGGCCGTTTTATGTGTATATTCTATGACCAATATTGCATGGTTATGGTTGAATCTTGTGGGGGTGGGGGTGGTTTTGGGAGTAGCAATTCTATTTGATTTTTTTTCCAACCTAAAAAGTAAGTAGAGATACAAATAAGGTGCATCATATACCACTAAAGTGGTATGTGATTTCTCATGTTTGTTTAACAATTTCGGAGCTCAAAGAATAAGCAATATCTAAACCACTTTGTGTATTCGATTTCAAAAATCAGATAAATCAATTTCCATTTTTGTCCCTATTAAAAGTTCTGGATCGTTTTCCGAGATAAATCTTTCAAAATTAGTTTAATTAGATTACTGTGTTAAGGTTGATGTTCCCTCAATTCTTAGCACCAGAAAAATTTGATTCACTTTCAGTATGAGAAAAATAACAGTTAAAAATATTATCATATTTCGCAAGAAAACTGATAAGACAAAAAAGACATTCTTGAAGACGCTAGAAAAGGTAAAAGCAGGTGATACGGAAAGTGGGGGCAATTATTGGGTTAGAAGTATAAGTGCAATAAATAATGCTTTTAAAACTAATAACAACCAAATCATCAGAGAAAAAATAGAAGATATCACTGACGACTTAAATATTACAAAGAGAACGCAAACAAAAGATATGTATCAGCGAAATCTTGCCATTTTACATAACTATGAAGATTTTGATTTTTCGACATGGTATCCTAATAAGACATTCAAAATATTGGATAAGTCAAACAAGAAATCAGTTATTGAAATAGGACATATTCCAATTCAAATATTGCCAAACCAAGTATTTTCTTTTTCTAGAGGCAAGATCGACTATGTCGGTGCTGTATGGTTTGTTGCTAAACTCGACGGATACACTAAAGCGGAGTTGGGTATTTTCGCTGAAACCCTATTCTATTATCTTAATCATAATTACGCAAAAGGATATGAAATTAGTCCTGAATATTGTTTGATTGTCGATGTGCTTAATCTGGAAAAAATAACATATCAGATGTTGCTTGACAAAAAAATACCGTCAGTTCTAAAAGGAACACTAAGCTCAATAAGAGAAAATCTAAGAATGTGATTCCAAAGTAGGTTGGATTTATTAATTGATAAACTAATGAAATGAAGCTCGAATATTTTTATATAAAAGGATTTCGCAGGATAAAGGAAAGTAAGGTGCAATTCGGTGATGCTACATTTTTAATTGGCGAAAATAATATAGGGAAGAGTTCAGTATTAAAAGCCATGGAATTTTTTTTCTCCGATGGATCTAAGCTTTCTGACCAAGATTATTTTATGGTTGGAGAGTCGGGTTTTCAAGTTGAAGAAGTTATCCTCGAGGCAAAATTTATCGATTTGCCTCATGAGTCTAATACTTGGAGGGGTTTTAAAGGGCGTATTATCAA
>JBKCVJ010000078.1:0-11099 GCA_046317915.1 Sphingobacteriales bacterium | reverse complement strand
GCCTTGTCCAACAAATCGCCTACTTTACGCACACCGCTAACATTCAGGGTGCCGGAGTTGATGTTGACCATTTCCTCCAGAAGCTTGAGGGTTTCCGGCATCTGCGCATCGATCCTGGCCAGGATCGCCTTTTCCTCTTTTGTCAATGGTTGTGCTGAAACAATCTGAAGTACGAGCAGGGCCATCGCCAGCAAAACGATCCGCATTTTTTTCTTTTAAAGGTAAAGAAATTAACGGCTTTGCTTAACCGAAAACTAAGACATGATATCCTTTTTCCTAAACACGATGATGGATGCAATCCAGAATCCCACGATGTGAAAAAGGAGAATGCCGGCAGACTTCATAATTGCCGGAAGGTTCTCTACGGATCCAACGATCTGCTCATTGTTCGCATTCACCTTAACATCAAAAAATCCTTTCCAGCCCAACATATGTGAAGTGAACAGATAAGGCTTCACCGCGTTGAACAAGGGCAGGTTAAGGGTATTCAAAATAGTGAAGACAATAACAATACTCATGCAGGTGATGATGGGCCCGATGGAGTTCTCTGCAAAGATGCTAAGAAAAAACGCGAGGGCAGCAACGGTGATCATCGCCAGGGCAGCAAATCCAAATGCGGCAAAATATCGCCACATCACATCCTGTTTCAATATCTGGGTAACCACTTCACTCTTCATGATGATCATATCATCGGTCCCAAACACCAGCATGGAAACAAACAAAGCCCAAACGGCCATCCAGAGGAGCAGCAATATGGTATAGATCGATGACGCGATGAATTTGGCAGAAACGAGTTGTGCTCTGGATATCGGTTTAGTGACCAACAACCGCAGCGTACCCATATTCGCTTCTCCGGAGATCATATCGCCAGCTACCAGTGCAATCAACAATGGCACGTGCACCAACAAGGTCTGTAGAATGATATAAGCAAGGAGATATCCATTCAATACCTTGCCCTGAATATCAAAATTCTCTGATAAAGCGTTCATTCCAAACTGAATGTAGCTCTCGCCATCCACATAAAATCCCATCTGGATCAACGCCACAATCATGGTGATGGCCACAAACGCGATAAAGGTCCTCGGCTTCCTAAAAACTTTGAATAACTCAATACGCACCAATTCCCAGATCATTCTATTTGCTTGTGAGTGAGAGAAAATATTCTTCGAGGCTCCTTACAGGCTTTTCAGACAGCGAGGGATCGAGTAGTTCCTTCATCTCGCCTTCCACCACTTTCTCGCCGCGGTCAATGATGATCATCCTTGTAGCCATCTGTTCCATTTCCGACAGAAGGTGTGAAGAAACGAGTACCGTCTTCCCTTGGTCCCTGCTTAGGGAAATGATTAGTTTGCGGATATCGGCAATACCTTGCGGATCAAGACCATTGGTGGGCTCGTCAAGAATGATCAGATCAGGATCATGCACCAACGCAACGGCAATAGCCAGGCGTTGCTTCATGCCCTGGGAAAAGGTCTTCACTTTTGAATCCGTCCGTTCAAGCAATCCTACCATCTCCAATTTTGCCCTTATCTTTTCCTTAATGGGTTTGATGCCACTGAGACGCGAGAAGATCCGAAGGTTATCTTCTGCTGATAAATAAGAATAAAGATCTGGCTTTTCAATCACGGCACCCGTTCTGCGCATGATCTCGATTCGATGTGTTTGAAGATCATGACCCAACATCTGAATGGTTCCTGTGTCAGGACGGATAAGCGATAGCAGCATCCGGATGGTGGTAGACTTCCCTGCTCCGTTTTGTCCAAGAAATCCATACACATCTCCCTGATTTACAGTAAAAGACAAATTATTCACCGCTTGAAAAGTACCGAAATGCTTAGAAAGGTTCTCTACCCTGATCATTACCTCCATCTAGCCTGTTTAAAAAAGTTATAAACAAATGTAGCACTCATAAGTTTGTAAATCAGCACCTTAATTTTCTATCATGGGTCCGCAATGTCCAGGGTATTGCAATTGTCAGCAGAAGATGTTTATTTTGCTATACGATCCTTTCGAATTACCCTGCAACTACCTGCAATATCTCCGAAAAGCCAGGTCCAAGATCGCTGAATCATCCGTACCACAAACTGAATCCCAATCCGGCTTTACGCCAGCACACTTCGTTTGTAGTTACGGCCTTCGGCTCCCCTGAAAGATCACAAGATCTGGAATGAATTTTTTCGCTATACTATGTTCCCGCACTAACCTGTACGGATACACGATGTAAGTTTCCTTTTATCCTCCTGATGGCCAGTCTGATCCCATTATTTCACGCCACAAAAACGTAGTTATGGAAACTTCAATTTTCACAGGCTTTGGTCATTTTTGCAGGTACATTATTATTGCAGTGATCGCCGTAACCAGCATCAACGCTACCCTTACCAACGAAGAAGTGTTAGCTGTAAGGGACGCTTCTACGCCTAACAGTAATCTCGCAAATTTCCGCGGAGAAACCATAAAGTATCGCCGAGTTGCCCTTAAATGGCAATCCACTCCACTCAACACTGTTTCATACAAAATTGAGAAGAGCAGGGATGGCGAAAATTTTGCCGAAGTAGATAGTAAAAAGATCCGTCAGGTCAATGGAGAATTCCAGTGGATCGATGAATATCCAAAAGTGATCAATTGCTACAGGCTGAAATTGACAGATAGTCTGGGTAACTCAACTTATTCTCGCACCCTGGTGATCCACGTCCCTAAAACAGGAGATGTGTCTATGATCAGCGCAACACCAGACTTGTCTGTGAACGATATAGATGTAGACATCGATATGAAAGAGCCTGCTATGGTCAACATGACAATCACGGATAAAGAAGGAAACAACATCCTTCGCCAAACCGTAAAAGGTAGCGCAGGTTTCAACCAGTTCACCGTTAAAGGTTCACACGCCATCAAACCAGGCGATTACTTCCTGAAAGTAGTAGTGAATGGAACGGATGCCTTGTTGGTGAAACTCATTAAAGAATAGGCTAGAAAGGCATTAGGCATTGGGCATTGGGCACTGGGAGGGTAAAGGAAAATCCCCGCCAATGCCCGTTGTCCAATGCCTTATTTCTTTACATCCAGATATTGCCGTAGGTCACGTACATATGCTTCAAAAGCTTCAATCCCTGTCTTAGTGATGTTACACATGGTCTGCGGATAGTTGTCTTTAAACTGCTTGGTGATCTCGATGTAGTTCGCATCCTTCAGCTTCTGTATTTGCACACTCAGGTTACCTGCGGTAGCATTGGTCTTCTCTTTAAGGAAGGTAAACTCCGCCTCCTTTACGCTCACAAGTAAGGAGATCACTGCCAACCTGAGTTGGGAATGCAACAGGGGATCAAGATCCTTAAAGTTGCTCATACCCGCTTCCGTCTGGTTTGTTTGATAATCTGTTCTGCGCAATATGACCGGGGATCAGATAACCCAGTGCAACACAAAGGGCGTGCACCAATAAAATTTCAGCACCCAGCCTCTTGCCGAAATAGAAAATGACCACTGCCCCGATCCAGTTAATGAATGCACCATACCTAAGCAAATTGAACCGATACACCGCGCCATGGATGTACATCCAGAATGCATATAACAGTAACAAATAGCCGAAGTTTGCTCCTGTTGGATTAAGATCCGTTACACTGTTGCCATAACTTGTGACCACAAGACTTATGAAAAAAGCCAATCCCAGCTTATCCAACAATTCATTGGTATAGGTTTTTACCTTCCCTTTACGTCTGGAAAAATACCACGAAAACAAAGACAACAAAATCAACAAGATGGCCGCATATCCAAAGTATTCCCACACCCTGGAAGCACCTTTCACACCCATTTTAATCATCACATAATGGGACACACTGGCAACAAAAAGGAGCCAGCCCCACAAGATCCAACCCCAGCCGGATGCTTTCTCTTCCTGGCGCGCCCTTCCAATCATTTGCTCAATGAGCTGGAGGCTTTCTGTCTCCGTAAGTTTTGGTTCTGGCATGTTACAACATTTGTTTTCTTGATCTGGACTTAAGAATATATCCTGGAACGATCCACGCTACAATCACGGCTAATGAAGTAAGCAATGGATGATAGTGAAAATCAACAAATCCTGCAAGGAATGCCAGTACCCAACAAAACAATCCACCCCAGATCAATGGCTGAAACTTCAGGATGAATCCTGAAAGAAAAGTAGGCATTCCATAACAGATCAATACCACAAGGAAACTATATCGATGATAGTCTGGAATCACTCTTCCCAATACGAGTGCTGAAACAACCATCAGAATGGCAAAAGTTATCCAGACATATGCAATCATTTCCTCGGTATATGTTTTCACTTTCTGATTGCGCCTGGCCTTCCGCGCATGAATGATCATATACGCGGCACCAATCCAGGTAAGTCCCCAGATGGCCCAGGGCTGGGAACTGATCTTGAAATGATAAAGGAGATAATGGCCAAGACTGCAAAAAAGGATCAACCATCCCCAGAAGAGATAGAGTGATCCGTCTTCGCTGAAATGGTTCTTCGCTTTCTTGATCATCTCGTCAATGATCGCCAAGCTTTCAAGACCACTCAGTTTATCGTCCATCGGAATTATTTGATCTGTGACAGAAAATATTCAACCTGATTACGGCCCCAGTTGGGTGCGATGGAGGATTTTGGCTTTGCTTCATCAAACTTCTTCAATGATGTCTCGAACAAAGTCTTCGCCTCGGTCTTGCTTCCACCAAACTGCTCGGGTGTATAAAACTTATCCTGGCCCTCCAGCATATATACACGGGGATTGTTCGGATCGAGTGCCTTTGCCTTTGCCAGTGCTTCTGCACCTTTGGGGCCATAGGTCTGGTAACGCGTCATCGGATCAGCCATCATACGAAGCGTGCTGATCATTTTTTTCACGCAATAAATATCCGCATTGTCTTTTTCCATAGCCTCCGCCTTGTTAAGCATTTCCTCGGCCTTATCCGCAATCTGGTCTGTCTGCGTGGAATTGCCCCCACCCATCTGACCATTGTTCAACATCAGCCCGGTCATCACATTACTTACTGCTGCATAGTAAAATGGCAACCATTGGGTTTTCTCTGCCTCTCCAATTCTTTGAAAGGCATTGCCGACGTCCTGCCACGCCGCAGATGTGCTTGCCTTGTTCATCTCTGCGATCTTAGCCTCCATCGCTTTCATGTACTTATCAGACTGTGCATTCACCTGAACAACAAAAAGAATTGCCGTTAGAATCATAAATCCCTTTTTCATAACCTTCTATTTTTAACGTTTTGAATTTTTACTTTTTACTTTTTAATTTCTCATATTCCCTTTGAACTGCATCTTCCTTTGGATAAACAAAGGCTCCGATGTAATGAGATAATAAACCTATCCCCCAGCCCAGCATCGGCCAAACAGGCCAGGGAATGCCACGCCCGGAGTAGTGCTGGCCACTGAAAAACCAGATGGCCCACAGAAATCCATTCACGAGAATGTACGAAAGCAAGTGCCCTTTGAAACTCGCTCTTTTTCCGGCGATCTCCCAAAGCATTTTATCCTTGGGATCGGTGGGTTGATAATCTGTGTTCATGATTTTTACATTTAGAGGTTACTGTTGATAGCTTCCTGTGAACGATCTATACCAAAACTCAGGAATGCACCGATGAAAACAAAGGTCCTGGATGGCGGACGGATCGCTTCCTTACGAAAGCCGTTGTATGAATACTGATAGTTAAAGATCTGGTCGAAGCCCAATACATTGCTCACTGACAATACATACACCGCAAAGACTTTTGATTTTGAATTGCCGATGTTGGGCAGGTAGTTCACACTTAGACTAAGGTTATTATATGCCTTGGTCTGGCCCCGGTCAACAAATTTGAACCCCGTCTGGTCCGGTAAAATATAATAGTACGGCCTGCCGCTGGCATAGTTGTATGCGGCGTTGAACTGCGTTTTCCACTTCGTCACAAATCGCTTCAACACGAGTGAAGCTGTATGTGTAGCGGCAAAACTGGGCTGTATGGCTTCGGGAAAATTCAGGTAGTCTCTCTTTGTATGCAGGTAAGAATATGAAATCCAATAGTCAAGATTCTTCACTGTTTTCTTATCTCTCCAGAAGACTTCAATACCTTTTGCATTACCGAAACCCATGTTGCCCGTGGCTATCGGTTGGAAATTCTGCAGGGTTGTTTTGATCAGTTGATCATATTTTTTGTAAAACAATTCTGTACGGAATGTGGTCAGTGAAGTCACCCGTTGATACTGAGCGATGTAATGTGTAGCCTTTGTAAAGTTGAGGTCAGCAAAAGATGGGAAATACTGGCGCTCCGGATTTTGGTAGAAAACACCATACGCAAGGGATGCCTGGCTTTCTTTGTTGATCTTGTAAGCAAGTGAAAGCCTTGGGGCAATGTTGCTCTTATTCAGCAAAGATGAATGTTCATATCGGCCACCCAGTTTTGCCGCAATATTATTGGTGACATAAATATCGGCTTCTGCAAAGGCTGAAGTAATGCGATCTTTCACCAGGAAGTTAAAAACCTGGCCATCAAAAGCAGTATAGCGGATATCATCATTGTTATGGTTATACTCCAACCCGCCCCGCACAGCACTCAGGCCCTTGATCTTTCTTTCCATCACCCATTTGGCATTGAAATAATTCCCGAGGTTTCGCTGTTTGAAATTTTTGAAGAGCAAGGGATCCACTTGTACCTGTTGTTTGTCCATCGTATACAAGCCCCCTTCAATATTGTCTTTATTGTAAGTGTAAGATGCGCCGAGGTTCATCTTCCATCGGCCAAAACTTTCCCGGTAACTAAGGTTATGGTAGTAGTTGGTATTGGCAATACCAAAGCCATCCAGATATCCAAGGGTATCAATGCTGTTGGTATAAAATCTAAGGTTGTTGGTTCCAAACTGGCCATAGTATTTCAACATGCCGGTTTTGGAAGTTTTGATTCGAAAATTGGCATCTGCTGTATGAAAGACGGGGACGTCTTCATATTCCTGACGCTGCTTGATCAATGCGAAGGCCAGACGAAGATCAGTGTAGTTGTAACTGCCTCCAACGGAGTATCGCTTTTTTTTGTCAAGGTATTGGTATCCGCCTCCAAGGCCAATCACGGAAGCGTTGATGCTGGCCGAAGTCTGATCTGGAAGATCAATAGACTCCAGGATGAGCGCAGAACTCATGGCTTGGCCATATAGTGCAGAATATCCCCCGGTGCTGAAAACGGTTCCCTTAAAAATAAATGGTGAAAATCTCCCCCGCGTTGCGATGCCAGGCGTACTGCTGAAGAAAAAATTATTCACCACCGTACCATCGATAAAGGTCTTTGTTTCGGCTGCTGTGCCGCCCCTGACGAATAATCCTTCCGACTCACCCACTTGTTGTGCGCCGGGCAGGGTTTTCAAAGCACCCGTAACGTCGCCATTTCCGCTGGCCGTGGTCACCACGTCAATGGAACTCAGGACAGTGGTCTTCTTCTTGTCGCTGGCTTCAAATGAACCCGCAGTGATCACCACTGCCGTCATCTCGTCCACCAATTCTTTCATCAGGATGTCTAGTTTCAGTGGCTGCCCCCCCAAGGTATAAGCCTGTTGAAACAATTTATAGCCCGTCGCCTCTGCCTGCACCACCTGGCTTCCGGCAGCTGTAGTTGAAAACGAAAAATTACCCAGGGAATCAGATGTAGCTCCGTCGTAGCTGTCTTTGATGGTGATGTTCACCCCTGCCAACGGCTTCTTCCTGGCATTCAATACCCTGCCCGTCACCTGGGTCTGCGTTGCAGCAACCAATCCTGTTAACAAAGCCATAAAAGTCAGCGTCAGCCTCAGCATCTTCCTAATTTTCAGCTAAAGTAAACTAGTTTATAATATAAACCAAACCGTTCATCCAAAAAAATCCCCGGGCTATCCCGGGGATGTATTCATTGCCGCATTGCCACATTGGCAAATTGCCACATTGCTATTTATATTGTCCCATCAGTCCCTTCGCCAGGTCAACCATTTTGTTGACGCTGTCATCGTTCAGTACGCCTTTCTTAAATTCGGCAAGTACTTCCGGCATCTTGTTCTCCATTTCCAGGAGCAGGTGTTCTTCAAATTCCTTCACTTTCCTGACAGGCACGGCTGACAAAAGACCTTGTGTACCGAGGTAAATGATGGCTACCTGCTTTTCCACAGACATCGGCTCATACTGACCCTGCTTCAGGATCTCCACGTTACGGGCACCTTTATCCAGGACGTTCTTTGTAGCTGCATCAAGGTCGCCACCGAACTTAGAGAAGGCTTCCATCTCGCGATAAAGGGCCTGGTCAAGTTTGAGTGTACCGGCAACTTTCTTCATGGATTTGATCTGCGCGTTACCACCCACACGGCTAACCGAAATACCTACGTTGATCGCAGGACGAATACCCGCGTTGAACAGGTTTGATTCCAGGAAGATCTGTCCATCCGTGATCGAGATCACGTTGGTAGGAATATAGGCAGATACGTCACCAGCCTGTGTTTCAATGATTGGCAGGGCCGTCAGTGAACCACCACCTTTTACGAGGTGCCTGATAGATTCAGGAAGGTCGTTCATATTCTTCGCTACTTCGTCTTTGCTGATCACCTTCGCAGCTCTTTCCAGCAAACGGCTGTGCAGGTAGAATACGTCACCAGGATACGCTTCGCGTCCGGGCGGGCGGCGGAGCAGCAGAGACACCTCACGGTAAGCCACGGCTTGTTTAGACAGGTCATCAAAGATGATCAGTGCAGGCCTTCCTGTATCACGGAAGAATTCGCCGATGGCAGCACCAGCGAACGGTGCATAGAACTGCAACGGTGCAGGTTCTGAGGCAGAAGCTGCAACAATGGTTGTGTATGCCATCGCACCATTATCTTCCAGTGTTTTCATCACACCTGCAATGGTAGATGCCTTTTGACCAACAGCCACATATATACAATACACAGGCTTACCTGCATTATAGAATTCTTTCTGGTTGATGATCGTATCCACAGCGATCGCTGTTTTACCCGTCTGGCGGTCACCAATGATCAACTCACGCTGACCCCTTCCGATGGGAATCATGGCATCGATGGCCTTGATACCCGTCTGCAGGGGTTCTTTTACAGGCTCCCTGAAGATTACGCCCGGCGCCTTACGCTCCAGGGGCATCTCATACAATTCGCCAGCGATGGGACCTTTACCATCGATGGGCGCACCCAGTGTATTGATGACGCGGCCTACCAGTCCTTCGCCTACTTTGATAGAAGCGATCAGTCCGGTACGACGCACTTTGGAACCTTCTTTGATCTCGCCACCTTCACCCATCAATACCGCACCCACGTTGTCTTCTTCAAGGTTAAGGGCGATGGCACGCACACCATTTTCAAACTCTACCAGCTCACCAGATCCTACATTGCCCAAGCCATAAATACGAGCGATACCGTCACCTGCCTGCAGTACGGTACCTACCTCTTCCAGCTCGGCAGAGGTATTAAAATTCGACAGCTGCTGACGCAGTATCGCTGAAATTTCATCTGGTTTTATACTTACCATAATGGTTCTTTTTTATAAGTGATTATCTGAGCTTTTGGATATACATATTTTCAATGAACTGCTTCCTGATGACCTGCAGGTCATGGCGGATGCTCGCGTCATACAACACGTCGTCCACATGAAGTACAAAACCACCCACGATGGCAGGGTCAACCTTATTGGTCACCTCCAGCGTTGAACTGGCAAAACGGGCCCTGTTCTTCAATTTGCTTACAATAAAATCGTTCACCTCATGTGACACAGGAGCAGCAGTGGTGATCTCCACCAACTGAATATTGTGATGGCGGCGATACATGGCGTTGAACGCGTTGGTGATCTCCCCAACAGCAATCTCACGCCCCTTCTTGAACAATAGGTCAAAGAATGCTGTAGTGGTTGGAGACACTTTCCCGTCAAGAATGGCAGCGAAGATTTTTTGTTTCTTCTCACCCTGGATCACAGGGCTGTTCCACACAGCTTTCAGCTCTTGGTGGTTGTCCAGTTCTTTGATCCCCTCCAGGTCTGCTTTGATCTTTTCCAGTTCATTCCGTTCTGCCGCCAGATCAAACAATGCCTTCGCGTAACGTTGTGCAACTTTGGGTTGACGCATCGGTTATTCTGAATTAATTCGATGATTGTTTCGTAAGTTCATCGGCCAGTGTGCGGATGTAAGACTCCTGTTCGCTTTTTGAACCAAGTTCCCTGCGGATCACTTTCTCCGCTACTTCCACCACCATATGCCCGATCTGGTTCTTGACATCCGTGAGTGCAGCCATCTTCTGGTTCTGGATGGCGTTGTTTGCATCCACGATGATCTTGTTGGCTTCGATCTTGGCCTGCTCCTTGGCTTCGTTGATGATCTTATCCTTGATCTCCTTGGCTTCTTTCAGCATCTGCGCCCTTTCTTCGCGCGCTTGTGCCATCAGGGCCTCGTTCTCACTCTTCATCTGCGCCATTTCCTGCTTTACACGTTCAGCCGTTGCCAGTGAATCTGCAATGGTTTTTTCCCTTTCTTTCAGGCCATTGATGATCGCAGGCCATGCAAACTTCTTAAGGATAAAGAAGGCTGCCAGAAACGCAATCAGCGTCCAAAATATAAGGCCAAACGCGGGTTTTAATAAATCCATATCAGTATGTTATTCTGTTATCAGTTATTGTATTCATTGCCACACTGCCACATTGACTAATTGTCTAATTAAAATCACCGCGCCTCGGCCCTGTGCGTTGGCGCGGTAATTTTTTACTGTTTAAACGAACATCGCCAGGATACCTGCGATAACCGCAAACAGCGCAACACCTTCAACGAAGGCTGCAGTAAGGATCATGTTGGCACGGATGTCATTGGCAGCTTCCGGCTGACGAGCGATAGATTCTACCGCACCTCTACCGATCTGACCGATACCGATACCTGCACCAATAGCAGCGAGACCGGCACCCAATGCACCACCGGCGTTAGCCCAAGGTGTAGTGCTCAACAAAACATTCAATAAGTCCATACTTGTTGTTTTATAATGATGATAAATACACAAATTAATGATGCGCGTGCCCTTCCTCATGATGCTCCCCTTCAAAAGCCTGGCCGATGAAAACCGCCGTCAGGTTCGTAAAGATGAAGGCCTGAATAAA
>JBKCVJ010000077.1:0-6834 GCA_046317915.1 Sphingobacteriales bacterium | reverse complement strand
GAGATCGGATATTGCCGTCCTTGCGGAGTAGGCCTTCAGTGTTCCCGGCGCATAAGACGCTTCAGTGAAGTTTCGGAACGCTGCGGTTTGTCCGCACACCACAAACTTCACTCCATTGTCTTGCAGTTGTTTGATCAATGCCAGGTTGGGATTCTTCATTTTGAAACGCTGGTTGTAGATCTCATCGTTCAAAAAACTCATCGCACCCGGACCATGAAACACCACTACCACATCCATCTTATCTTTCGGCACGCCGGCTGCGGCGTGGAGATTCAGGATACGCATGGCTTCCAGCAGTCCGCTGTTGAAACTTCCCCTCGCACTATCCGGTGTGGCTGCGCTGACGTCAAACGCGATCTTGGCAACACCTTTGTGTGCACAAGGAAAGCCGACATTCTCAACCGGCATCACGCCCATATCCACGGCTCCTTTGTATAAAGGAAAAACCAGTTTCGCTTCATTAGCCTTCAGGATCGCTGCACGGTTTTGAGCCTGAAGGCTATGAAGACTCGCGACTAAAATGACAAGGGCAAGTAGCTTTTTCATGCTCAATTGTTCAATGGTTCAAATGTTATCTTGTTATTGTACCCAGTTCATCCACCACCCACACCCCTCTTCCATACGTCCCAATCACGAGATTGTAATCCCTCGGATGCACAAACAGATCGTTCACAGAAACCGTTGCAGGCAGGTTGCCCTGGATAGATTGCCAGCTCTTGCCTTTATCCTTGCTGATGTAAACGCCCAAATCAGTACCACAGTACAAAATGTTTGCATTCTTTGGATCTTCGCGAACCACATTGACGGGAGATGCCGGAAGGTCCGTCACCAGTGCCGTCCAGGTTTTACCGTAGTCTGTACTACGGAACAAATAAGGCTTGATATTGTCTTCACGCCTGTCGCTCAGAGTGATGTACACTGTTCCTGCGTCATACTTAGACGCCACCAATCGAGACACATGTACACGCTCGGGCAATCCCTTTGTAATTTCTGTCCACGCGCCGCCATCGTTCATCGTTACCCAAACCCTTCCGTCATCAGTACCCACGTACAGTACGCCTTTTGTGATGGGTGATTCATCGATGGCCGTGATGGCTTGGTGGTTGATGGCATAAGGTGTACGTCCCATACGAGATACATCGTTATAGGTGAGGTCGCCACTGATGCGCTTCCAGGTCTCACCCTGGTCCGTGCTCTTGAATAAATATTGGAAACCGTGATAAAGTGTTTTGTTATCGTGTGGTGAAAGCAGTGTGTACGCCAGCCACTCACCACGATGCACTTCTTCATCATCTGCTTTTTTCGGGAAGATATTTTTGGAAGCGATGGAATCCTTAAACACCGTACTGCGCGTCAGTCTTCCGTAGAAAGTGCTTGAATACACCAGCGATGGATTGCTCGGATCCACAGCATGAATAGTGCCTTCCCCGCCCGGTGCATCGCGCCATTGTTGGATCGATGGGTCCTTGCTGCCAAAGGTATTTTTCACCGATGCCATGAAACTGCCTTCGTCCTGCACAGAGCCGATCACATTATACGGCGTGTTCATGTCATAGGTGATATTATAAAACTGTGTGGTAGGAATCACATCAAAGAAATTGTTGAGCGTCTTGCCGCCATCATAGCTCACCACTACACCGCCATCATTTCCATTGATGAGGTAGTTGGGATCGGTTGGATCGATCCACAGTGCGTGGTGATCACCATGGTTGCGCTCGCTGCCACGGTCTGGTCGCATCATATTGAAGGTCTTGCCACCATCGGTGCTCTTCGCGATGGGCACGCCCATGATGTACACTACTTCCGGATTGGTAGGATCCACGCGGATCTGTCCGAACACCCATCCATAAGTACCTGCAAAACGTTCCAGCTTATCATCCTCTGTACTCACCTTTGCAAAATTCTGCCCTGCATCATCACTCCTCCAAACTTGTACACCAAATGGAATCACTTGGATAGGACGACCATAAGGATCGAGTTCTCCAGCTTTGGGTTCGCGTTTGGGCGTATGGTTATCGATATAGGCGTAAAGAATATTGGGATTGCTGCGGGAAAGCGCAATGCCAACCCGACCTGTAAACTTCGTTTGTGGGAGACCGTTAGTCAGTTTGGTCCAGGTTTTTCCACCATCGGTGGTCTTCCAGATGAAATCGCCATCCTGTGGCGTGGGATCGCTCCAGCGAAGGCGGATCCGGTTCCATGTAGACGCATACATTGTTTTAGGATCGGTGGGGTGCATCACGAGGTCAATCACGCCATTGGCATCATCATTGATCAATCGCTTCCATGTTTTGCCCCCATCGGTGGTTTCATACAAACCACGTTCTTTATTATTGCTCCACTCATTACCCGAGGCTGCAACGTATACATGGTTGGGGTTCGATGGATGGATGATTACACGCGAGATGGTGGAGGTATTTTCCAGCCCGATGTGTTTCCAGGATTTACCACCGTCTTCGGATTTATAGACGCCCATGCCGGGAAGCGACGCACGGAAAATATTGGCTTCACCAGAGCCGAGGTAAATGATATTGGAATTGGATTTGGCTACGTCGAAAGAGCCCACGCTGAGTGTGCCTTCGTTGTCAAACAGCGGTTTCCAGCTTTTGCCGGCGTCTTCGGTTTTCCAGAAACCACCGGTGGCAAAGGATGCCCAGATGATGTTCTTGTTTCCGGGCACGCCCAAAACTTCGCTTACTCGCCCTGATATGTTATCCGGGCCCACATTCCGCCACTGGAGGCTTTTGTAGGGGCTTTTAGCAGCCAGTGCTTTCTGTTGCTGGAAGGCCTTTTGCCTGTCGGCCCCAGTTGATGGCCTGTTCTGGGCGGTAGTAGCCAGGCAGAGTGCCATCGATCCAATCAAAAAAAGAGATCTCATGCGGTTGATTTGTTTGAATAAATGTAATGCAAGACGGCGAGGTTTACATAAATTGCTTTGATGAAATATCTACTCCTTTTCTTGCTGTTTCCGGCAACTATTTTTGCACAGAAAAAGAAAACGCCAGCGGCGCCAGATAAAAACAAGATCGCCATAGCGCAGGACCTTGATCAGCAGTACAGTCACTACAAAGAAGTGGCGATGAAGATCTGGGATTATGCGGAAGTTGGGTATAAGGAAGTGAAGAGCTCGGCATTATTACAGGAAGAATTAAAGGGTCAAGGGTTTAGGGTTGAGGCGGGTGTGGCGGGTATTCCAACGGCATTTGTGGCTACTTACGGGAGTGGTTCACCGGTGATTGGGATTCTTGCGGAGTACGATGCGTTGCCGGGCATTATGCAGGACGCGGTTCCGGAACGAAAGATCGCTGAAGGCAAGCAGGCGGGCCATGCTTGCGGACATCATTTGTTTGGAACGGCATCGGTGGCGGCGGGCATTGCGATCAAGAAGCAGATGATGGCTACGGGCATGAAGGGAACGATCAAAGTGTATGGATGCCCTGCGGAAGAAGGCGGTAGTGGCAAAGTATATATGACGAGGGACGGGCTGTTCAAAGGCGTTGACGTGATGCTGCACTGGCATCCGGGTGATGAGAACGCGGTATGGCTTGACGGTGCGTTGGCGAATAAGTCGGCGAAGTTTCGTTTCTATGGGGTGTCGGCACATGCGGCGGGTGCGCCTGAGCGTGGCCGTTCTGCGCTGGATGCGGTGGAGGCGATGAATAATATGGTGAACATGATGCGCGAGCATATTCCGTCATCTACGCGGATTCACTATGTGATCACCAGTGGTGGCAAGGCGCCGAATGTGGTGCCGGATTATGCCGAGGTGTATTATTATGTACGTCATCCGGAGAAGACAACGGTGGTGAGTATTTTCGATAGGGTGGCGAAAGCGGCAGAGGGCGCGGCATTGGGCACGGAGACCACGATGAAGTATGAGATCATTGGCGGTACGCATGATCTTTTGTTGATTGATACGCTTAATCATGCGATGTATCGTAATCTGCAATTGGCTGGTGGGGTGATGTATGCTGCGGAAGATTTGGCATTCGGTAAAAAGATCCAGACAAGTTTTCCTTTCAACTATCCTGATGTTAAAGATGCGGGGATGATTAAGCCGCTGGTAGTGCCCATCAACGCAAGCCCGGGCAGCACGGACGTTGGCGATGTGTCTTACAATGTTCCTACGGTTGGATTTTCAACGGCAACCTGGGTGCCGGGAACGGCGGCGCACAGCTGGCAGGCGATTGCGGCGGGAGGGACGGATATTGGGGCAAAGGGAATGCTCGTTGCTGCAAAGACACTCAGTAATATGGCGATGGATTTGTTGAATGATCCTGCATTAGTAGAGGCTGCCAAAAAAGAATTCAAATTGAAACTGGGGAATTACCAGTATAAAGCGCTGTTGGGAGATAGGCAACCAGCGCTGAACTATCGGGACTAAGGACCAGCAATTGACAATTGGCAATTGACAAATAGCAATTGGCACTGGTTTTTGGGAGTTGGATTTTGGTGGGCGTCACTAACTTCCAACCACCAATTTTAACTTCCAAAAACCAGTGCCAATTGCAAATTGCCAATTATCAATTGTCAATTGCCAGAAAAGTACACTTCTTTTCCGTCCACAATAGTGCGCATCACCTTTACAGACTTAATTTCTTCTGGCTTAATACTACGGAGATCTTTATTTAATATGGTAATGTCTGCACGCATGCCGGTTTTGATCTTCCCGGTAATACTATCTTGAAATGCCGCATACGCATTGTTAGCGGTATAGCAGGCAAGCGCTTGTTCCACCGTAATTTTTTCCGACGCGTACCAGCCGTTTGGATTTTTTCCGTCAGACGTATGTCGGGTGACTGCGGCGTAAATGCCAAGGATGGGATCGAGCGGCGCTACGGTCCAATCTGACCCAAAGGTTAATCTGGCCCCTGCCTTTAGCAAACTATTGAACGCGTAGGTTCGTTGCAGCCGGTCGTCTTCCAGTCTTTTGAATGCAAAATTACCATCGTCATACAAATGATAGGGCTGCATGCTGGGGATTACTTGTTGGGCGGCAAAGTTGGCAATGCCTGCTTTGCTCAGGTGTTGTGCGTGTTCCACGCGAAAGCGGCGGTCTCTTTTTCCATTGACAAAGGTGGCGTAGTTGAAAACGGTTAAGATAAAGTCATTGGCTTTGTCGCCAATGGCATGTACCGTCACCTGCAACCTTGCTTTATCTGCTTCGGTTACCCATGCTCGTAAGTTTGCGGTATCCGTCACCGTTAGTCCGATGCTTTTCGGTTCATCCAGGTAGGGAGTATAGAACCAGGCGGTGGTGGAGCCGAGGGAACCGTCTACAAATCCTTTGAGCGCGCCCCAGTGCAGCATGGCATCGCCCTTCCCATTTTTCTTCACGTATTCATCCAGTTTCTGCCAGTCTTTCAGCGGCACAAAACTGTACACGCGGCAGAGCAGTTTGTTGGCGGTTTGCGCGCGGCGATATGTTTCCAGGTCTTGCCATCCACCGAAAGTGGAGACATCGTCAACTGCGGTGATGCCATGTTCCACAGCGTGTTTGCTGGCGCGTTCAAAATAGGTATCCAGTTCCTGTGCCGTTGGTGGCGGGATGATATTGCTAACCAGGTTCATCGCTTCGTCTTTGAGCACGCCGGTGGGATCACCGGTTGCGTCTTTGACGATGACGCCGCCAGAGGGGTTATTGGTGTATTGGGTTATTTTGGCAAGTTTCAGTGCTGCGCTATTGGCGAGAGCCATATGTCCATCGTATCTGCTGAGGAGAACGGGCCGGTTTCCAGTGATGGAATCGATCCAGTTTTTGTTGGGCAGTTCACCGCCCCAGGCCTCATGGTCCCAATCGCCACCCAGAATCCATTGGGTACCGGGGTTCTGTTGTGTGAATTGTGCGAGGGTTTCTGTAAAGGCCGATGGGGTGTTGGCGTTCTTCAGTTGCACACTGGCAAGGCCATAGCCGCCGGCGAGAAAATGGGTATGGTTATCGCGAAAGCCGGGGATGAGCATTTGGCCTTTCAGGTCAATGATTTCCCCATTCACTGCAGAAGGGTCATTACCAACGTAGATGATTTGATTGCCTTTGATGGCCACACAGGTTGCCGAAGGCTGAGAGCTGTCTCCCGTCCACACTTTTGCGTTGATGAAGACTTTATCAGCGTCTAGCGTAGATCCACAACCGAAGAGTAAGCAGGCAAGGGAAAAGAGGAGTGGAGGTATTTTCATTACCCTAAGGTAGTTATTTAGGGGGAGTGTTTAGCCTTAGGCCTAAGCCTCCCCCTAAAAACTCCCCCTCCCACCTAGGCCTCAGGTTTCATCATCGGAAACAACAACACATCCTGTATGCTGTGAGAATCTGTGAGTAACATGCAGATCCTATCAATCCCAAATCCGATACCTGCCGTTGGCGGCATACCATATTCCAGTGCCCTGAGGAAATCATAATCAATGAACATCGCCTCGTCATCCCCGCGCTCCATCAGTTTCACCTGCTCTTCAAAACGGTCGCGCTGATCAATGGGGTCATTGAGTTCACTGTAAGCGTTGGCTACTTCTTTCCCGTTTACCATCAGCTCAAAACGCTCTACCAGTCCGGCTTTGGAGCGGTGCTTCTTGGTGAGCGGACTCATCTCCACGGGATAATCAATGATGAAGGTGGGCTGAATATAGTGGTGCTCACATTTTTCGGAGAAGAGCTCATCGATCAATTTTCCCTTACCCATGGTGGCATCTACGGAGATGTGCAATTGCTTACACAGAGCATAAAGAGCATCTTCATCCATCGCACTGATATCGATACCCGTATGTTCCTTGATGGCATCAAACATGGTGATGCGTTTATACGGCGCCTTGAAGTTGATCTCTTTTCCATCCACACTGGCA